>DLBP01000076.1 GCA_002480165.1 Proteobacteria bacterium UBA7821
TCCCGTCATGAATTTATCTCACAAGGATGTGGCGAAAATCATGTCAGAGATCGATAAAACCCCGAATAATTTATTCAATAGCATTAAAGCGATTCGAGCGAGAAAATTACCCTGCCCAGAACGCATTCCTAACGCTGGGAGCTTTTTCACAAACCCAATCATCTCGCCTGATGAATTTTCATCACTAAAACAGCAGTATCCCGATATCCCACATTACTCTTACCAAAAAAAAATCAAGATTCCAGCTGCATGGATGATTGAACAATGTGGTTGGAAAGGACGCTGGTGTGGTCATGTTGGTATCTATCGTGATCACGCACTGGTCTTTATTCAAGATGGCGCTGCACAACCCCATGAATTAGTCAAACTCATTGACCAAGTCACATCGGATGTACAACATCGCTTCAAGGTCTGTCTCCAACCAGAAGTGGTTCTGGTTGGCGGTGCATAAGATTTAATCACTCATCGATTGTTTGGTCAGCTTCATCTTGAAAAGCGCCCTTTTTTTTCGTAAACTGTTTTTATTTGTGGAGTGTCATATGTTGTTACAGACGCCAGTATCAAGTGGTGAAGTATTTGATAAAATTACCATTCTAGAGATTAAAGTAGAGCGGATAACTTGTCTAGAAAAATCACAACATGCTCAGCGAGAACTAAGCCACTTACTCGACCTCGTTACGAATAACATAACGGTCTGTGATCGATTACAGACACTTCGAAATGAACTCAAACAGATCAATACCCAATTGTGGGAGATAGAAGACAACATTCGTCTTCATGAAAAAGACAATCGGTTTGATGATGCTTTTATTGAACTGGCTCGACAAGTCTATATCACCAATGATCAGCGTGCTGCAAAAAAACTGGCCATCAATCAATTGACTGGCTCAACCCTGGTTGAAGTCAAGTCATATGAAGATTACAGCACTGAGCAAGCCGACTGTTAGATAGTTCATCAGCTTAGTGATGGGTTGTTCTGCAATCAAGTTGGCGATTAGGTACGCACAGCTCAAAAACAGCAATACTTTAGAGTAATAACCCGCCAGCGAATAACACAGAACCAACGCGACTAGCGATTGAAACAAATGCTTTGCTAGACACATTTGATATGCTTGCTGGCGTCTAGTAGCACAGACATATAAGTAATAATCTGTGGCCATGATGTTCAATAATATCAGACAACACCAAACATTAAGCCCACCCTGAACCACTACAGTGGGCGCTAAAATTGGGATAAACGATACCATCACAGTCGTCGGAATAGATGGAATGGTTGGGTCAACAGAAATGATTTTACAATGACGTAACTGCCTTTGAAAACGTCTAGACCGTGTTGTGTTTTTATTGACAATCCACGCTGTTGTTGACGATTTCCAGACGGGTATGTCATTTGAAGAGTCACCAATGTACTCAAACGCTTTGAACTGTTTCTCTAATAAAGCTTGTTTATTGGGTCCTATTAAATTAATCGATTGACTTGAGCCAAAGACGCAATCGAAATAGCCGGTGTGGTTTGCGATCTGTTCAGCATATTTCTGGTGGGTTCCCGTAGCAAGTACTAATGTCTTATTCAGCTTTTTCGCCTCGTTAATCACATCGATGATTTCTTGACGATAGGGAAGTTTATCCGGTGAGAGCGATTGACGACATTGGATATAGGCTTTAGCCGACGCTCGCCCCTGTGATATTAGCCGCCAAACCAGTCCCAGCAGACAGCCCGGCCGACGTGATATCAATAGCCATGCCGTCTCATACGATATGTCAGTCTCCACCAACGTCTCGTCTAAATCTATTACTAGAACTTGACTCATTTGATCCACCTGTTTTGATACGTTCATAGTATGATGCTCAGGTCTTTTTGTCAAACAGGCATGTGTAAAAGTTTCATTTATAGACAATCTTATCAAATTATGAGCCATTTAGATTTGTATCGATTAAAGACACATTGTATTATCTCCATAGATGCTAGCCACTCTACAATTATAGCCAACGTCTACAGATAACACCCCATCTGTAGACGTAGAGAAAAAAATGTGTTACCATGATGTATATATTTTATAAAATAATCTAATGAGTAACCAATGCCAACAGACAATCATCAACGCCTGAGAGATGCAATTCACATCCAATCTGAAGCACTCAAAACACTGATTTATAACATCAGTTCGGCTCCAATACCAGAATCTCTTAAGCATCTCATCACCGATGATGTCCAATCAGTATCCATTCATGTCAAGCCCATGGTTTATCAACCATCACAGGATTTAGTCTCTAGCAGCGAAATTAAATCTTGGTTGTCTCACATTAGGCAACACAATGCCATTAGCCGGCTGCCACAACGAGATGATTATCTCACTGAATCACTCGGAATCAATATTATCAATGACATTACCGCCCGCCAGGCAGATGAGTTATTAAACATTCACACAGCACTCCTAGCGCTACTACAACACAACGATCATGACATTATCAACCTACTACAGGACATTGGTAACCAAGCGCTACAAAACGATCCTGAATTGTTGGCACTATCATTAGCATTAACTGACTATCAGATCCAGTTCAACCAATGTATCGAAAAATCGACATCTTTGATCACTCTCATCACAAATACACTTCATACACGCATGGGTTGGCAAAAAGACCTAACGACCATGATCAAAAAGCTAGATCAGCAACTCGAATCTGTTATAAAATACCCATCAAAAACCAAAGATTGTCTCGCCGAATGCTTATCCCTTCAAACCGAACTCATTAGACAAAAACACAAACTCAAGCACACCTTTGCAAAAACCATAGGCGATATTCTACTATTTGAGTATGGACGCGATAACTTCTTTGAAATTAATATTGATAACCTGCAATTTAAGTTAAATGGGCATCAGGGCCTGACCATTGAGTCACGCAATACGCCCCATCACCATGCCGTCACGCTTGACAAAAATGGCTTCAAATCATTCACCTCACCAGCAGGTAATACACTGAGAGAATTTAAGATACTGTGTTTTGCAGCAGGCAGCCCGCCCTATCACGATATGTCTGCTGTGATCGCTGTTGCTGACACCACACCCTTAGTATACGATTTGACTAATCAAGGGATCATGCCAATTTTCATCCCAACAATGGACAGACAGGCAATACCACGCACCATTCAATTCATTAAACGAAATAACCAAGCAGATAACCTCTGTGTTATTGACTCAAATAGCATACTTCACCTGAAGGATTACCAAACAGAACAATGGCAGAAAATAAACCTAGTTAGCAGACTAATCAGCCTGATACCAGGCCAATCAGAATTAGATATCATCTATTTAATTCAACAATACTATAATGTCTACCTGGAATGTCGTGGTGACCAGCTCCATCTATTAATCGGCAATCCAATGTTATCACGCGCTAATAAAAATACAATGTACCAATCAGCTAAACTGCCATGGCTAAACAAGCAATCTTCACGCTGGTTGTACCACATCAGCTATGATTTATTTGATCACACAGCCACACGATTAGATAATGATGTGACCGGTATCAATACGCATGCCAATCAGTATTTTATGAATCACACCGGACAGCGGCTCTTTCTACTGAATCAACCGGACACTGACTGCAATGGCAGTATTCAATTAAACAATGGCACCATTGAACTAAATATCGATCACATAGCCGATTTTACTGCACAACCATTCAGCACACTCAGACTGAAACGGTTATTTGGACTGACCCATAGCCAGCTTGCAGCGCTTCAGATGAGCCACTTGAAAGGCAGTGATCCAGATCGATCTCATTCAGTCATACTTAAATTAACAGACCCAACCACAAAATTAATTCAGCAGCACGGTCGAATCTCCAAAATACAACTGTGGAACGATCAATTACTCATGATACTAAAAGATGATACTGTTATTTGCCAAATGAAGGCTGACTGTGATGATTTCTCCATATTTTATAGATCCTCAGTAAAACCCTCTACTGACGAACCGTACTATTTCATCCGACAAGCACCACTATTTATGTGGAGAGGAAGCTTGCTTTTCTTACATCGTCAAAATCGAAGAAACCTGCCTAAAAAAAATTATTTATCCAGTATTAACTCTGCACTAAGCTCTAAAAAATCGACCCCTAGTATTATTAATCTACAATTGAATACGCCCTTATTTCTTGCTTGTCGATTTCCCAATGCTGACTCAATTAAAACCCTACAGAAAAACGGCTTTGATGACGTGAATGAAATTTATGAAAATGGAACTAACCCATTATTTGTCACGTTACTAGCCGCTCTAGATAAAGCAAATAGTAATGATATAGAAACAGTGATCAAGACCTGTCAATTACTAGTAGACATGGGCTGTGATGTCACCAAGTGTGATCATTATGGCCAGACTGTCTTACATCTTGTCGCTCGAATTCAGTCTCCTAAAATTATTGACTTAATTGATGTTTTTTGTGATCTTGATAGCCATTTAGTTAATTGTACTAACAACCTCAATCAAACGCCGCTCGATGTTGTCTTTGCTGCTGGCCGAGACTTCTTTCAGCAATGCATCAAACTACTTGAAAATGGCGGAAAATTATCAGTATTTGATCCGTATCAATTAAGACAATACAGATACAGTGAAAGTGAGAAATCTCAATTAGCCCGCGCTGTACCAGAATTAGAGGAGTTTTTGGTCGAATGTGAGAAAAATCCAATTAATAGACTATAATAATAATAAATCACACTTAGAGGATTATAATAATGAGAGACAAGTGGTGGCATAATATTGAAAAAATCCCTTCTGGATTGAGTGACGACCCGCTTGCTATGACACTCGAGTTAGTCAATAGTGTCATTGGCGTTGAAGTGTCAAGCGCAAAAATGAAGGATATAGCTGACAAACTATCAAGAAAAAACTCAACAGTTACAGCTAGAGATATTGCTTACTTAAAAGAAAAGTTTTTAATCGGAGGATTTCGCGGCCCTATCAAGACCCGTTTAGATCTTCACAACACCCTGTCAAATGAACCAGAAATTGCTTGGGAAAAATTTGAAAAAAAACACAAACATCACTATTCGGATGACGAGTGGCATCAACTCCGATCTGATTTTTGTATTAAGGTCAAAGAAGAGCTACTGATCATGCTAAAAAAGAAAAAAAGTAAACTAGAAAGTTCTGTCCCACAAAACTCTGATCTGATCAAAAAACTTGAGCGTACAATCAATCACTATGAAAATCCACCAATAAAGCCAGATCAAGAAGGATATATGAACCGGATTTCCGCCGATATTGTTCAATGGTGCTACACACCTGTTCACGTCGAAGTAGGCGAACAAAAACTAACTAGTCGCGGTGCCAAGAAGAAGTCAACAACTTATTACCACTCTGGTGATTTCAAAGCATTAGCTGGGCCAACGCTAACAGACAGTCTAGGAGAAAAACTAAAAGATCTGCATCAACTATACCAAGAAAGAAAAATAAACGCTAAGATTGAAGCAAAAAAAAAGACATTCATGAATTTACAGGGCTACTCATATCAAGTAGAAGTCAAACCCAATCAAGTCACATTAACTAAACAAGATGAACTCAGTATTCGGGCTAAATACAAACAGGGTGGTGGCATGATTTTATTGGTCGAGAACACCGCAGAAGTACGAGATACCAATAGTCAAAGTTGGCGTAAACCAACAAAAGAAGAAATGAAAATGATTCATGGCTTTAATCAGTCTTCAGTTAAGAGTATCAACCTGGGTGTCAAACAAGAGGTTACAGCTGTTGGAACGTGCGAGCTTGGATTAATTGTGCGTAGTGAGGGGCGCGATGCTCCACAAAGGCGCATGAAGGTAGTTGATTATACCGGTACAATGAGTGTATATAAGGGTCACAATGAATACTTTTCAGGCAGGATTATTCATTCGCCTGATGTGAATCCAAACACACAAAAACCTCGACGTTATCTCCGTGACATCAGGGGCCATCCAGTCGAATTTGACTTGAATCGTTGTGATTACCTAACACGCGGTTGCGAGATCAGATATGAGCAGGGCTATGAATATTTGGCTAGCGAAGGTAGCGACCTACTTGCCAAATTACCGAATGGCCAATGTCTTAAAGTGTATCAAGGCGACTCAGGAGGTCGCCTATTTAGTTCTTCCGTCATCTTTGAGGGCAGAACGATCCCATTCCAAGAAAAAGAGACCTATTGTAATTTGAAAGTTCAATACCCATTACTTGATATATACGATGAATACAAAAAAAATGGCCAACCTGACAAGCAAGCAGAACTATTAAGCTCATTTCAAAGAATTTGCCAGCTTGTAGATCCAACCGTCAGCATTACCTCAGAAGATGAGATGAAAAGCAAATTGGAAGAGCTTGTTGCCGCCGCTTATGATCAGTCTTGTGGTGAGATAACCACTCAACATTTACTGGGAAGAACATTAGAACGTTATCATTATTACCACACAGCCGGCGAAGGCTTTTTACTATCCCAGATTAGAGAGCATAAACAACTGGTTAAAGCAGACCCTTCTCTGCAAACAATCGTATTAAAAGAAGGTCAATTTATGCGTCAGGATACAGCTGTATATGATGATTTAAAATGCCAATTATTACACGATGAAATCATCGGGTTAGACAAAAATGATGACAAGACAGGAAAACATTATAATCGCTCACAAGAAATGATGAATAAAAGCGAAGCAACAGCTTTCTTTAACAGCGTAGATTTAAGCAGTCATTTACTTCAATACTATCAAGAACATGGACTTGATTCAATGCCAGCTGTTTATCACAAGCATTTGGATCAATGGCCTGATCGGAATCTATCTGACGATTCATCCTATGTCATGAAGTTAGGGCAAGAAAAAAGTCTTAAAAAATATTTATATAATAACCCGCTAAACTACCAAGCCGTGATGAAACTGATGAGTGATATCAGCCAGAGTAAACAAGCGGCTTTGGATGAAGGAGACACATTATCTGGACATGTGATAAGGATCGATGATCAGATCGGTCAAAAACAATCCCAGGATGGGCAGGCAATGGATGCAACGGATGATATGGATTTAAGTGCGTTGTTATTAGAATACAAAGGGGATTTACTCGTAGAAAAATTATCAAATCTAACAGAAAACTATTTAGCAGAAAAAACAATCGATGAACAAATCTATGATTTGTATACGACAAAGATTTATACGGGTGTCAAACCCGATTCCTTCGACTGCCTA
>DLBP01000035.1:0-205 GCA_002480165.1 Proteobacteria bacterium UBA7821
ACTTGTGTGTTGGTTTAGCGCATCTAACACATGATCAACGGATGTGGCCAAAAGGTGGCTAGCTTCCTGAAGTATTGAATACTTCTTGTCTAGCCAGCGATATGCGCCCAAGCCAGTAACAGCTTCTATCCGACGAACACCCGATGCAACCGAACTCTCAGAGATAACTTTGAAGTATCCAATTGATCCCGTATTATCGACATGC
>DLBP01000035.1:539-769 GCA_002480165.1 Proteobacteria bacterium UBA7821
TACCACCACATAATTCGTGAGACACTGAACCGATACTGAGGACACGGACTTGATCGTCGTACTTTTCATCAAATAAAGCCATAACCCCTTTTTCCTTAGCGACCTCGAGTGGCATCTCTTGTGACATCACGTCTAAGTTCTGCTGGATACAAGCATTCACCCATTGTTCAACTGAGTTGATTTGCTGCTGAGATAATGCACTGCCATGAGAAAAGTCAAAGCGTAGGCGA
>DLBP01000035.1:1060-4233 GCA_002480165.1 Proteobacteria bacterium UBA7821
TGAGAAAAGTCAAAGCGTAGGCGATTGGGTTCAACCAGTGAACCTTTCTGAAACACACCCTCACCCAGAATCGAGCGTAATGCTGCATGAAGAATATGGGTTGCCGTGTGGTTTTTCATGGTCTGATTTCGCACAGGGTCAACGACGAGGCTAACTGAATCCCCATGCCTTAATTGACCAGCAGTGACAATCCCATGATGAACAACCACTGGTCCATGGCGTTGCGTATCGTTTACCTGAAACTCTCCTGCTTCAGCTTTAATCAAACCAATGTCACCAACTTGTCCGCCACTCTCAGCATAAAATGGTGTCAGTTCTGTTACCATGTATCCTTCATCGCCTTGTGACAAGCTATCGACTTGTTGTCCTTCCTGACACAGATAACATAGAGTGCTGTTGGCCGAGCTACTTTCATAGCCACAAAAAGCGGTATTGACCTGTGGCAATGTAGCAAAACCATCCTGTCCTGCAGCCTTAAATTTCTGGTGGCTCCTTGATCGACTCTTTTGCTCAGACATGCACAACGAAAAGCCATCCCAGTCAATGGCAACTTGCTTCTCTCTTGCAATATCGCGAGTCAAGTCAGCAGGAAATCCATAACTATCATAGAGTTTGAAGACAAGCTCACCTGGGATGTCACCAGTGGTCTCTAAGTGAGTATTGAGTAATTTCAGACCTGAAGCCAGCGTCCGAGCGAACTGAGTTTCTTCTAAGTGGATGACTGAGGCGATTCGGTCGATTTCTCGAGTCAATTTCGGGTAGGCTGCAGCCATGACACTGCCAACACTCGCAACAACCTTAGACAAAAAAGGCTTATCAAGCCCTTGTTGAAAACCAAATCGCAAAGCTCTTCTGATAATACGCCTAAGCACATAGCCTCGCCCTTCATTGGATGGATGAATTTGGTCCCATACCATAAACGTTGCAGCACGTGCATGATCAGCAATCACTTTCATTGCTACAAAGTCGATCTTTTTACTTGGACTGTTCGCTTGAATACTATCGTATATTGGTTGAAAGATATCAATCTGGTAGTTATCTTGTAAACCTTGCATAACCGCTGCAATTCCTTCTAGACCCATACCGGTATCAACACATGGATTGGGTAAATCAGTTAATTGACCTGACGCATCACGGTTAAACTGCATGAATACTAAATTCCAGATCTCAACATAGCGATCACCCGTATGATCATCACCGGGTTCCGTGCCAGGAACGGCTGGACCGTGATCATAAAAAATCTCTGTACAGGGACCGCATGGACCAGTCTCGCCCATTGACCAAAAATTGTCTGCATCACCACATTGACTCATGCGCCGGGGGTCAACCCCTTGAGCCAACCAAATCTCTCGTGCTTGCTCATCCTGATAATATGTCGTCACCCACAGTTTCTCTGGAGATAGACCAAGCGATTCAGTCAAAAATGACCAAGCAAGCGAAATGGCTTGCTCTTTAAAATAATCGCCAAAACTAAAGTTCCCAAGCATTTCAAAAAATGTATGATGCCTTGAGGTATAACCAACATTATCTAAATCATTGTGTTTACCACCTGCTCTCAGACATCGCTGCGAGGAGACCACTTTCAACGATTTTGGTGTGTCTATACCAAGAAACTGGTCTTTGAATGGTACCATGCCGGCATTCGTGAATAGCAGAGAAGGATCTTTAGCTGGGATGAGCGAACTGCTTGGCTTGACTGTGTGCCCATGTTGCTCAAAAAATTTCAAAAAAGTCTCTCTAATCTCGTCAGTGTTCACTAGACTCACCACCACATTTCAACTGTTTCAACACTGATTTGATCATATCATCACAATAACCTTTTTTCCACAACGATCGGTAACATCTCTGTTCATCCCCCAGGAAAAACTTTTTTTTCCTGACGAACTCAAGCGCTTGACCGTACCAGTCAACTGCCAAATCTGCCAGAATACTCTCAAGATCAACATCACCAACTTGATGTTTGGCAATCATGTGGTCTAGCCACAGTGGACCATTGCGTTTTGCCTGAGTATTTCTAACCAGCTGATCAACAAATCGGGTGTTGTCGAGGTACCCATTAGCGACTAAATCATCGATAACGGATTGAATCTCAGAATCACAGTAGCCTTTTTCTGTGAGGCGCTGCTGCATTTCAACACCCGAGTACTCACGACGCTTGAGCCAGCGCATGGCTTGCTGGTATGCCGCCGAATGTATTAAATCCGTCAACTATCCACACTGTCTTCAACGACTGGTTCACTGCTTTGTTTAGGCAGGACTTTATCCATAATAAGCGCTTCTATTTCGCTTGCAACATCGGGGTTTTCTCTTAGGAAATTCCTCACATTGTCTTTACCTTGCCCAAGTCGCTTGCCGTCATAGCTGTACCAGACGCCGGCTTTATCGACGACACCATGCTTCACACCCAAATCAATAATCTCACCTTCCCTAGAGATACCTAAGCCATACAGAATATCAAATTCAACATTTCTAAATGGCGGGCAGAGTTTATTTTTGACAACCTTAGCTCTTGTTTCATTACCGTAGACCTCGTCACCTTTTTTCAGAGCGCCAATACGTCTAATATCGACCCTAACCGACGAATAAAACTTTAATGCATTCCCGCCTGTTGTTGTCTCTGGATTACCAAACATGACACCTATCTTCATTCGCAGTTGATTAATAAAGATCACTAGGGTATTCGAACGACCAATCACACCCGTTAGCTTTCTCAATGCTTGAGACATCAATCGAGCCTGAAGGCCCATGTGCTGATCGCCCATATCGCCTTCAATTTCTGCTTTAGGTGTCAAGGCTGCTACTGAATCGACAATAATAATATCAACAGCACCTGATCTGACTAACATGTCTGTAATCTCTAAAGCTTGCTCACCGGTATCCGGCTGAGAGACTAATAAATCATCAACGTTAACGCCCAACTTACTCGCATAAACAGGATCTAACGCATGCTCAGCATCAACAAAGGCAGCCGTTCCTCCAGCCTTTTGGCAGCTGGCTACCGCATGTAATGTCAATGTGGTTTTACCTGACGATTCTGGCCCATAGATTTCAACAATACGACCTTTGGGAAAGCCACCTATCCCTAGTGCTATATCCAATCCCAGTGAGCCTGTTGATATTGACTCAATATCCATAGCTCTTTTCTCGCCTAGCTTCATAACTGAACCTTTTCC
>DLBP01000015.1 GCA_002480165.1 Proteobacteria bacterium UBA7821
TCGAGTGGCTGGTGAAGCCGGGTGCTGAAATTACCAATGATACTCCAATTTGTGTACTAGAGAGTGATAAAGCAACAATGGAAGTGCCATCAACAGTGAGTGGGATTGTTCAATCTCTTGAGCAACCACTCGGTGCTGATCTTACGGTTGGTCAGTCTTTAATCTCAGTGGAAACAAATGAGGACACAAGTTCTGATTGTGTGGTACCGGCGCAGGAGAGCCAACCAGAGCAGTCGCCCGTTGATCGAACAGTAGTCCGTGAAGCTAATGTATCAACAGAAGTCACATCCAAGATTTATGCCGGCCCGGCTGTTAGGCGAATGGCCAGTTTGCTTGAGGTTAATCTCAACCAGGTGGCTGGAACAGGAAACAAGGGTCGTATTTCAAAGCAAGATCTGTTGAATTATATTAAAGCGACTCTTCAGTCTGGTACCAATCAACCTAAATCCAAACGTCCCTATGTTGAGCCATCAGACTATGGGCCAACCTCAACTAAACAGCTCAGTCGAATTAAAAAACTGTCAGCAGATTATCTACATGAAAATTGGCAATCAATACCGCATGTCACCCAATGTATTGATGCAGAAGTGACCGATTTTGAAGCTTATCGCAAACAGTTGAGTCAGGTTTATAAACCACAGGGGATTCGGATGACACCCTTGGTTTTTATCATGAAAGCCCTGGTTACGACGCTCAGTCGCCATCCAGCATTCAATGCTTCATTGTCACAAGATGGACAAGCGTTAATTCTTAAAGAATACTTTCACATGGGGGTTGCAGTTGATACACCAAATGGCCTGGTTGTCCCAGTTGTGAAAGCGGTCAATGACAAGTCTGTGGTGGCCCTAGCAAAAGAGTTGGCTGCCTTATCTCAGAGTGCGCGGTCAGGGCAGTTAAAGCCTGAACAGATGAGAGGACAATCATTCACGATTTCAAGCTTGGGAGGTATTGGTGGCACTTATTTCACACCAATCATTAATGCACCAGATGTTGCTATATTAGGCATCGGTCAAATGCAAACCAAACCTGTTTGGCAAGATGATCATTGGATTCCCAAGTTATTTTTGCCATTGTCTTTGTCTTATGACCACCGTGTGATTGATGGGGCGGAGGCAGCCAGATTCATGGTGGACCTGGCCAACGATTTATCAATCGTGCACACACAAATTCTTGAATAGTAGAGGGATAATATGGATACAAAAGATCAGTTACAGGTACATACAGTTGTTATCGGTAGTGGCCCATCTGGCTATGCGGCTGCTTTTAGACTTGCTGATTTACTTGGGCAAAGTGAACGCGTAGCGATGGTTGAGCAGTATGGTCATGGGAAGATGGCTGTATTAGGGGGTGTTTGTCTAAACGAAGGGTGTATTCCGTCAAAAACCTACCTCCACATGGCTGAAGTCATTAACGAAACCAAAGCGCTATCTAAGCACGGTCTCTCATTTGGCAAAGTTAAACTATCAAAAAGTAAAATCCTGAAATACAAGCAGTCCGTGGTTGCAAAGCTAAACAAAGGGATCGCTGCATTGGCTAATAAGCGTCATGTTGAAGTGGTTCACGGTACTGCTGAGTTTATTGATACACATCACTTGCGTGTTGGAGAGACTCAGATTGAGTTTAAACAGGCGATTATTGCGACGGGATCACAGCCGATTAGTCTACCATTCATGCCAAAAGATGATCGCATTATCGATTCTACCCAAGCCTTAGAGCTACCAACTATGGAAGGAAAACTACTGGTAATCGGTGGTGGGATCATTGGTTGTGAAATGGCGACAGTCTACCAGGCATTCGGGATGGATGTTACGGTGGTTGAGATGTGTGACCAAATTATGCCAGGTGCTGATCCCGATTTAGCCAAGCCTTGCCAAAAGATGATGGAGAGCCGAGGTATCTCGATTCAGCTAGAGTCAACACTTAAGCAAGTGAGTGTCGTTGATAAGCAGTTAGTAGCCACTGTTCAGTCAAAAGATGGCTCAGAGAGCGATGAGCAGTATGACCTCATCTTACAAGCCATTGGTCGTAAGCCAAATAGTAATCACATCAATTTAGAGGCGGTTAATATTGACGTTGATGCAAAGGGATTTATCGTTGTAGATGGCTCCTACCGAACCAATCATCAGCATATTTATGCTGTGGGTGATGTGGTTGGTGATCCGATGTTAGCGCACAAAGGCACGGCTGAGGGTCGATTGGTTGCAGAAATTATTGCTGGTAAACGATTGAAGTTTGATGCAACCATTCCATCGGTTGCTTATACTGACCCAGAGGTTGCATGGGTGGGCTACACAGAAATTCAGGCTAAGGCAAATAACATACCCTATCGTGTTGCTAAATTTCCTTGGGCTGCATGTGGGCGTGCCATTTGTTTAGATCGAACAGAAGGCTTCACCAAGCTGTTGGTTAATACTGACAATAACAGAATTATTGGAGCGGGTATTGTGGGTGTGACAGCTGGTGATTTGATAGCTGAGCTGGCGCTAGCCATCGAGATGGGATGTGATATAGAGGATATCGCTTTGACCATACATCCTCACCCGACATTATCAGAGACAGTTGGGTTGACAGCAGAGGTTTATGAAGGCACGGTAACTGACTTGTAAGATGTCACTTTTAGTTCAGGTTATTGATCTCAGTTATGCCATCAGTGCTCGTCAGATTTTGTCAGCGGTTAATTGTCAGTTTACTCATGCTGAGCGGGCTGTACTTGTTGGTCATAATGGTGCGGGAAAATCCACTTTTCTCGATTTGCTGCAGGGTGAGGTTGAGCCTGATGCGGGTCGTATTGAATGGCAGGGTCAGCCAGTTGTGAGGACAGTTAGGCAAGCATTGCCTCAAATTAATACAGGCATGACACTGGAGCAATATTTAACCCAAGAAATAGTTGAGATGGGTTATGATGATCCAATCACTATGAATGGTTTTCTGCAGAACTGTGACCGATTACTTAATGATGTGCCGCTTGATTTTGAAACCAATCTTCAACACGTTTCAGGTGGCTTATTGAGGCTGGCTCAGTTAATTATCTCATTGAGCATTCAGCCGGACGTTCTTTATTTGGATGAGCCAACCAATCATCTTGATATTCACCATATCATCTGGTTAGAGAGACAACTAAAGGCATTTGATGGGCTGCTTATTTTTGTGAGTCATGATCGCCAATTTATTGAGTCAGTCGCTACCAAGTTGTATGAACTTGATCATGGTCATTTGCGTCAGTGGCCAGTTATTTTTGATGATTACATGAGAGAGAAAGCTCGTTATCTAGAGGAGCAATCACGTCAGTCTGAGCAATTAAAAAAAACATTGTCACAAGAACTCAAATGGTTGAACCGAGGTGTTAAAGCGAGGCGAAAAAGAAACCAGGGACGGGTGCGTCGGTTAGACAGTCTGAAACACGACGTTGCAAGCCAGCAGCCGAATACCCAGTCAATTGACTTAAAAGTGCACGACAGTCATCGAACTGGCCAGAAAGTAATCACATTGGATCAAGTATCATTCTCATATGATAATGATACATTGATTGACAATTTAAGTTTAGTTGTTGGCAGGAAAGATAGAATTGTATTGGCCGGAGCAAATGGCTGTGGCAAGACGACACTCGTTGAGTTGATGCTTAAACAATTAGAGCCAACAGAAGGCTTGGTGACACATGGGACTAATTTATCTGTTGCTTATTTTGATCAGAAGAAATTAGCATTGGATATGAATCAAAGCATAGTCGATAATGTCTCTGGTTCTAATGTTGTTATGATCAACGGTCATAGTCGGCACATTAGTTCGTATTTAGCAGACTTTTCGTTCAGTCGACAGCAGCTTGACCAAACGGTCTCTAAATTATCTGGTGGCGAAAAGAGTCGAGTGTTGTTGGCAAGATTACTGTTACAGCCCAGTAATGTTCTTGTGATGGATGAGCCGACGAATGATCTTGATATGACGACATTAATTGCACTAGAGCAGTATATGAACGATTACCAAGGAACCATTATTATCATAACGCACGACCGTTACTTTATGAACCAAATTGCGACAAAAGTTATCTTATTCAGACCCAATGGTGGTATTGTTGTGGATGCTCCACCTGTTGATTTATCTAACGCTATGGTTAAGGTACCGAAAAAGGTGGTCAGATCTGATAAAAAGTTGTCTTATGCCGATCAGAAAAGGTTAAGTAAGTTGCCATCGATCATTGAAAAAATGGAGGCCAAACAAGCTCAAATTGAGTTAAGTTTAGCTGATCCTCGTTGGTATGATTCAGATAATCGGGGGGAAGAGTGGCGTGATTTAAATCAGGCTTACCAGTCGATTCGGTCTGACATTGCTGATGCTTATACGGAGTGGGAACGTCTAGAGAAAAAACGTTAAGGGCACTATTTTAAAAGTGTACAAAGACGTAGTGATACCAGATTGTTGACCAGATAATTAAACAGCTAATAGATACAATGTTTGCGAAGAAACCTATTTTTGCCATCCTTGGGAGCGTGAAAAATCCTGTTGAGTAGATGATGGCATTGGGTGGAGTAGCGCTGGGTAACATGAACGCCATGCTGGCGGCTGTGACACAAGGCAGCAGAAGTGCGATGGGATCTAGATGCAGTGAATCGGCTAGTTGTGATATGATGGGCAGGATAGCACTGGTTAGAGCAGCATTGCTGGTGATCTCGGACGAGAATGAGATGAATGGAATCAGCACGCATAGCACTAAAATATAGTCTAGGCCATTAATAAACAATAGTTTATTACCAATGTATACGCTAACCCCATGTGCTTGTATTGCGGCAGAGAGGCTCATGCCGCCACCAATAATCATCAGCACACCCCATGGTAGTTTTTGTGCTTCTTCCCATGTCATCAAGAAGGGCTGCTCTCGGCGGAGGCTAATTGGAATGGTCATAAAAGCAATCGCAGCTGTCATTGCAATGCTGGCATCATTCAGATATGGCATGGATAGCATTTCTTTGATGCTGCTTTTTAAAATCCAAGCAGAGGCGGTCAACAAAAAAATAATGAGAACCATATATTGCTCACGTGTCCATGGTCCCAGTTCAGTCTGCGATGATTTGATTTTTTCGATGATTTGT
>DLBP01000053.1 GCA_002480165.1 Proteobacteria bacterium UBA7821
GGGCCTGGAGCTGGTAGACATGGGGGTAGCCTTGTTAGCGCAGGCAACTACCAATCCATCATTGACTGCCCACAGTCAGTCACAGGTGACTACTTAAGCAACCGCCGTCGCATTGAGGTGCCCACCCAACGCGTTGAGCCAACTGATAAGTGGATCCGAATTCATGGGGCCAGCTTTCATAACTTAAAAGACATCCATGTTGACATACCCGTTGCACTAATGACTTGTATTACTGGCGTATCTGGCTCAGGCAAGTCAACCTTGATTAATGACACGCTCTACCCTGCGGCTTGTCTTGCATTACAACGCGTTGTATCAAAAAAGCCAGGGCCTGTCAGGTCAATTGATGGACTAGAGCACTTTAGCAAAATCATTAATATTGACCAAAGCCCCATTGGGAGAACACCGCGCTCTAACCCAGCCACCTACACCGGCCTACTCACGGTGGTCAGGGAATTATTTGCCCAAACACCCATCTCGAAACAACGGGGCTATCGACCCGGTCGCTTTAGTTTTAATGTGCCAGGGGGACGCTGTGAAACCTGTCAGGGTGACGGCCTAATTCGTGTTGAAATGCATTTTTTATCTGATGTCTATGTGACTTGTGAAACCTGTCAAGGCAAGCGTTATAATCCAGAAACACTCGAAGTCACTTACAAAGGCAAAAACATAGCCGATGTCTTAGCAATGGAAATCGCAGAGGCAGTCATATTTTTTGACGCCATTCCAACCATTAAACGCAAGCTTGATACGCTTTGTCAGGTTGGCCTAGACTACATTCAATTGGGACAAAGCGCCACAACACTATCGGGTGGCGAAGCACAACGAATCAAGCTATCACGAGAATTGTCCAAACGCAGTACCGGTGAGACCATTTATCTACTCGATGAGCCAACCACTGGATTACATTTTCATGATGTTTCAAAGCTCATTGATGTACTGATGAAGCTGCGATCCAGTGGCAATACAATTATCATCATCGAACACAATCTAGATGTCATCAAATGTGCTGATTGGCTTGTCGACCTCGGCCCAGAAGGCGGTAATGGTGGTGGCCAGGTGATGGTCAGCGGCCCACCTGAAGTTGTTGCCCAACATCCAGACTCTCAAACAGGCCTTTATCTGAAAAAACACATTCCGGACAGCGCCACAATCGGTTAGATGCTTGAGCTAGATTAGAACATAATTTTATGTTAAATTGACATTGATTCACAGAGGACTGCCACATGAACACACCCAAAGACATTTGCCAACAAACCATTAACAAACTGTGTGCCAAAAATAAAGGCATTTTAGCTGCCGACGAAAGTCTAACAACGATGAATAAGCGGTTAGCAGAAATTGGTCTCAACTCTGACGAGACAACCAGGCGACAGTACCGAGAACTGTTGATTGATTGTCCGAATATCGAGCAATATCTCAATGGCATCATCTTACATGAAGAGACACTCTACCAGAGCAGTGACAGTGAAAAGCGTTTCTGTGATATCTTAACCGATAAAGGTTTATGTATTGGCATTAAGGTCGATCAAGGCTTATCAGACCTACCACACAGCAGTGAAAAAATCACTCGAGGTCTTGACAGCCTAGAATCCAGACTTGCTGATTATTTCAAGCAAGGTGCACGTTTTGCGAAATGGCGAAATGTTTATAAAATTGATAAAAACACTCCCTCTCATCACCTAATTGGACTCAATTCTCAAACACTAGCACATTACGCTAAAATGTGTCTGAATCAGGGAATCGTTCCGATCATCGAACCAGAAATACTCATCGATGGCGACCATTCTATTGAAAGAACGAAAGTGGTGACCAAAGCAATTTTATCTTCCCTGTTTGATGCCTGTGTCTCATTTAACATTGACCTATCTCAAACCATCCTAAAACCCAGCATGATCACCTCGGGTAAGCAATCTTCAGAATGGCCCAATCCCCCGAGTGATGTGTCAGCCGCCACGCTAGATATCTTTAAACAAGTGGTGCCTAATCACGTTGCCAGTATCAACTTCTTATCTGGCGGACAATCCCCACAACAAGCATCAGACAACTTATTTGCTATTCAGAGCCAAGCTGACTTACCCTGGAATGTTAGCTTTTCATTCGCAAGAGCCATCCAGCAACCGTGTATGAAATTATGGGCTGGAGAAAGCCAATACGTTGATGAGGCTAGACAAGAACTGATTAATCGCCTTAAAGATAACTGTCGTCTGTAGAGTCAATCAGCCTCATGCCTGTAGCTTTCTTGCACCGACTAATGACAAGAAAGCTACGACATTATACACAACTAAGACAAGAAACTCGTATTTAAAATCAAGTAGTTTGTCAATAGAATACCCTTCCCATAGCAACGTATAATAAAAATTGAGAATGTGTGGCCAGACAAACCCTGCGTTTCCTATAAAAACCTCAATAATAGAAGTTGGCCTGCCCAGTATGATCAGCACTAACAACTCAGAGAAAATGATGATCAGAAATGAGACAATAGCCTGTATTGCAGGCGAGCTTTTTGCCGTACTTGAACATAACATTAGACTTAAGAAAATGGGAGACAACAGCAACATATCCCACAACCTAAAGACCTCCCACCACGTAAAAGGTAGATATATAGTGTAATCTAATGTGTAGAAAGAAAAGCATAAAAATGTTAGAAAAACCAGAAAGCTACAAACCAATAACCAGCCAATCGGTATCAATAAAAACACAACCAATAGCTTTGTGGCAATTGATATCGTGTCCGATATCGGCATAGACCTCCAAAAAACAATAGACTTGTCTGCTCGCTCGTCAAAGCAACATGACAACGTGTAGAAAGATTGAAACAGCAAACACCAATTACTCGCCGAGTCCCAGATAAATGCATTGTGTTCAACAAGCCACACATTGATATTAAATTTTGGCAAACGATCATAGTTCAGCTGCTCAAGAGTAATCTGATCGATGCTCAACAATATGGTATACAACACAATGTAAAAGACATAGCACAGCGAGATAATAAGAATGCGGCCTACCAATTTTTGCTCGAGCAATTCTTTAATAATCAGCCCTTGTAGTCTATTCATATTAACGCTCCGGTATCAGTCTGTCCATTTTGCTTGATCAGATATATGAATATATCTCGCAATTTTGGCTGACTCAATTGACCGAAGGCAGCGTATGTTGACTCATCATCACTGTCTAATATAATACTACATCGCCCCTTCGGATGGTATTGAACGATAATGGCAGATGGGCACTGTTTTTTGACATCTGAGTAAGTATCTTGTTGAATCTTAACTTGCTTAAATCGCTTAAATAATGTGTCAATATCCGCTTTTAAAATAATGTGTCCATCTTGTAAAATCACAACGTGTGTCAGAAAATCTTCCAGCTCTTCAACCTGGTGACTGCTAATGATAATGCCACCTGTATTGAGGTCATAGTGATTGGTTAGATACTGATAGAATCTACTTTTCATCAATACATCCAGTCCTAAAGTAGGCTCATCCAATACAAGTAATCGGCAATCAATTGACAAAATCAGAGCGAGGTATAGCTGAGTGACCATCCCTTTCGAAAAGGTTTTGATTCGATTATTTAAAGGCACATTCGATAACTTAAGCATTCTAATTAGCCGGTCTTCATCAAATGATGGATGAATGGCATTCATATATGCCATTAGCTGATTTGTGGTAGCCCAATCTGGTAAAACGCTGATGTCTGAAATATAGGCAACTGACTCTAGTAGTTTTGACCTGTTTTTTAGAGGTTCAAGGCCTAGTAATTCAATACTGCCACCTGCTTGTATCAAACCTAACGAAGCTTTTAAACAAGTACTCTTCCCTGCACCATTATGCCCCATTAGTCCGACGACTTGACCGGCATGCACATCAAAGGTAATGTTTTCTAACGCACAATGTTTACCATAATACTTAGAGACACCCGATAATCTCAGTAATGGATCAGTACTCACAACACACTCCTATGTGAACATAACCATGGATACAATCTAAATAACACCAATCAGCCATATTGAACTGCCAATAAAATCGCCAATGCATAGCTGGCACCTGCCCAGTGATTTAAGTTAAACGCATAGCCTGTCAAGCTTGTATCGTGTGAGGCTAACATCACTTGCTTGAACAACAACACACTGGATAGTAACGTGAGTAGGTAGCATTCATAACCAGCTTGACAGTGATACAAGATAGCCATCCATATGAGCGATGTGATCAAGTAACACCCAGCAACAAAGACAAAAACAAACTGACCCAACCATCGGGCACTAGAGTGAACACCAATCTTAAGGTCATCATCCAGATCGGCCAGTGCATACACTGTATCAAAGCCCAGTACCCAAAACACATTAGCCGCATACAACAGGATTGCCAGTGGTGTCATGCGATCGCATAACTCAAAAAAAACAATCGGTATACACATGGAAAATGTCATGGCTAAAAACAGTTGCGGGATGACGAATACTCGCTTCATCCAGGGATAAATCATGATCATCGCAGCCGATAGGATCGCAATATAAATGGTGTGCCATTTAAGCTCAGTCAATAAAGCAAAGGAGACTGTTGCTAACAAGCATGCCCACACGAATGCCTCCTTGATGGTCAACGTCTGGTTAGCAAGTGGCCGATTGTGTGTGCGTTTCACTTGCCTGTCGTATTCTCGATCACACACATCATTAATCACGCAGCCTAAGGCTCTGGTAACAAAGACCCCTACCACGCAGATAGCAATAATCTTGGTATCATGCTGTGAAGCGCCAGCAAGCATTAAAGCAATTAAAGTTGGCCATAGCAATAACCAATTGCCAATCATCCGATCCATGCGCAATAAGGCTAAACGGGGCTCTATTTTTCCGACTAACATAAGCGACCTAAAGTTGTCATCGATGTTTGATTAGACAAAATTTAAAAATGCCACTATAATCAAGTACCATTATCGCACGGAGGCTCAGACAATGCAAACAAGAATATTGTACCTAACACTAGGAACGCTCGCACTAACAAGCTGTGACCCATACACCATTAACGAAGATGTCGGTGGTATATCTGGGGCAATCGTCGGCGGTGTCATTGGCAGTCAGTTTGGTGACGGCACAGGACAGGCTGTCATGACTGGACTGGGCGCTGTTGTTGGCCATAAAATAGGTTCTTCTCTGGGATCACAGCTGGATGATTTCAACCAAGCAAGCTTGGGAGAAGCAATGGAAACGGTGAAACCCAACCACTGGGAAAGCTGGGTCAACCCCAACGACCGAAAGACCTATCGGGTCAGACCAGGCTACACGGAGAAACTAAAAGTCGAGGGAAGATCGACGAACTGCCGGCCCTATCAATTAGTGCAAATCACACCGAATGAGACGATCAGATCGAGCGGTTACGCTTGCAGGTACCAGGAAAACAATTGGCGGTTCTTCACCAATTAGCTTGTCGTGGTTTTAAGTTTTACACTGAGACGTGACTTGAGCCTGGCTGCTTTGTTCTTGTGAATTAGCCCTTTCCCTGCGCATTTGTCAAGGTAGCGGGAACAGGTTTTGTACAGACTGTCTAACCCTTCTTTCTTCTGCTGCTTACAGGCTTTGAGAAACTTCTTTAGATAAGTACGCATTTCTGAAATCTGTGATATGTTGAGTTCGCGTCTTCTTTTTATTTGCCTAACTCTTTTAATCGCTTGTTTTGAATTTGCCAACTGAATGCTCCAAATGTTACTAAAGCACCCATTATAATCTTGCATAAGCAAACAATCAAGTTTTTTTTACCGCAATTTATCCATCTACAAAAGACTGGCCATCGTAAAAAAAGCTGTTATAATGGAAAAGTTTAACAATTTAGGCTCAATTATGTCAATACTAGCTCTCGTGTGCATCTTAATGTTATTTTCGATGTGGATCATCGCATCCAAATCGGACAAATTTGAGCAGTCCCACGAAAACTATTTCTTCGCCAACAGAAACGTATCATCACTGTTTCTGGCCGGCACCATTGTTGCCACTCAGGTCGGCGGGGGTAGCATTGTCGGAGTGACTGACGATGCTTTTGCCATAGGCTGGTGGGCACTAATCTACCCGGCAAGCCAAACGTTGGGTTTAATCTTGATTGCACTATTTTACACAGAGACACTCCAGTCAATGAAACTATCGACTGTCTCTGAGATATTTACGCGTTATTACCACTCAGAGGCGTTGAGAAAAATTGCCAGCAACCTATCAGCGCTATCACTGTTCTTCATTCTGGTTGCTCAAGGCGTTGCGACAAAGCACCTGCTGATTAGTATCGGCTTTTCTGAGATGTGGCTATTTGGTGTCGTTTGGCTAACCGTCGTTACCTACACAGCTCTGGGCGGTTTTTCGGTGGTTGTCAAAACCGACCTAATCCAGGTGGCCTTCATCGTTATATCCCTACTCGCCATGCTCTATTATCTACACGACATTCCTTCTGGTCACAAAGCGCTAACAGTCAATACCCGTGATGTCACCGATTGGTTTAGATTGGCTAACATCTTCACGTGGGCAACTGCTTACATGTTTATTGAACAAGACATGATTCAGCGCTTTGTCTCTGCCAAATCGACACCCATTTTAAAATCCGCATTGTGGACATCCGTTATCGCCCTGATGGCCATCGGCTGCCTCCCTGCCTTCATCGGCACAACGGCACATGACATCGGTATCAACTTGTCGAGCGCCAGCAGCAGCGTCTTGGTCCAGACAGCGTTAACCTACACACCCAAATGGGTCTATTTATTGGTCAGCTTCGGTATTCTAATGGCCATTTTATCGACCGTTGACTCATTAATGTCAGCCATCAGCAGTCTACTGGTGATCGATAGAACCTACCAAAAAAACCACAACCCAGTCCTGATCACTGCCATTATCGGCGTATCAGCCCTATTGCTTGCCAGTGTCACGGATGAGATCATCAACACACTAGTTAGTGCCTATGCACTGACATCTTCAGCACTATTTGTTCCAGTTTTTTGCGTCATCAACCAAAAACCTATCAGCCAGAAATCGGCATGGTCCGCAGTAATTGCTGGCATAGCCAGTTACATACTGTTGTATATTTTCTATAGCAAGCTAACTTTTTTAGCACTGGCGATATCAGGAGCAGCGGCTGCGATTACTCAGTTGATTGAGAAGCGTTAGGATTAGACAACTCAACAACACATGCCTTACGAGTCATGTGATCAAGTACCTGGTCGATGAATTCAGACAACTGCCAGCCCGAGGTCACGGTCCCATCTAGCTGTCTAATAGACAATGTTTCCCCTTCTACCTCTTGGTCTCCCAGTATGACAATGAAGGGTATCTTGGCCAATGTGTGCTGACGAACTTTATAACCAAGCTTTTCATTACGATCATCTAACTGACAACATAATTTAACTTGTTTAAACACATTAATACATGACTTAGCATACGGCTTTGCTCGATCAGTGATGGTACACACCACGATCGGCTGCGGTGATAGCCAAAGCGGTAACACACCAGCGTAGTGTTCCAATAAAATCCCCATGAACCGCTCAATAGAGCCAAAGATAGCACGGTGAATCATAATCGGCGGAACCTTTTGGCCAGACTCATCAACATAGCTAGCACTCAAGCGCTGGGGCATAGAAAAGTCTAACTGAATCGTACCGCACTGCCAGACACGTTTGAGACAGTCTGTTAAATGAAACTCAATTTTTGGTCCATAAAAAGCCCCTTCGCCTGGCAATTCTTCAAATGAAACACCACAGTCATTCAGTGATTGCCTGAGACAATTTTCCGATTGATCCCATGTGGCATCATCACCAATTCGCTTCTCTGGCCGAGTTGCCATTTTAACACCAATCTGCTCAAAGCCAAAATCACGATAAGTTGAGAACACGAGTTCAATCAGTGCCTCAAGCTCTGAAGGCAACTGGGCATTTGTACAAAAGACATGAGCATCATCTTGTGTGAACTCGACTAATCTCATTAAACCATGTAAAGTGCCCGATGCCTCATTGCGATAGACAACACCAAACTCACCCATTCTAATTGGTAAATCCCGGTAGCTTTTCAAACCTTGGTTGAATACTTGTATATTGCCAGGGCAATTCATCGGCTTAACACAAAAGCTCTTGGAGCTTACCTCTGATGTGAACATATTATCGCAAAACTTCTCCCAGTGCCCCGACTCAATCCACAGTTTCTGATCCAGCATCGTAGGAGTCGAAACCTCCTCGTAATCCTGCTCGTCGAGCCGGTTGCGAATGTAAGCGATGATCTGTTGAAACACACGCCAGCCCTTGGCATGCCAGAACACCATCCCAGGAGCATCTGGCTGAATATGATATAAATCCATAGACTGAGCTAGAAGTCTGTGGTCACGTCGTTGCGCCTCTTGAAGTTGCTTTAAGTAATTATCTAACTGATCTTGACTAGGCCAAGCGGTTCCATAAATACGCTGTAGCGGTTGATTCGCAGCATCACCTTTCCAATAACTTCCAGCGAGCTTGGTCAATTTAAAAGCCTTTAACTTTGCAGTGGACTGTACATGCGGCCCTCGACACAAGTCAATAAAATCACCTTGTCGATAGGCTGTAATAACCTCATCGTCCTGAAGAGAGTCGACAATCTCAACCTTGTATGGTTCACCCAAATCATCAAAAAGCGCCCTGGCGTCGGCTTTAGACAAGACTAAACGCTCGGTTACTATCGATTCTTTGGATAGCTTCTGCATCATCTTCTCTATCTTAATCAGATCCTCTGGCGTGAATGATTGCTGGCAATCGAAATCATAATAAAATCCGTCTTCTATCGTTGGGCCCATGGCTATTTTCACCTGATCGCCATAGAGACGTTTGACCGCATGCGCCAACAAGTGAGCAGTTGAGTGACGGATCACATCCAAACCTTCATCTGAGTCTTCCGTCACAAGCTCCAATGTGCAGTTATCTTCAATCAAGCAATCCAAGTCAACCAATGCGCCATTTAAACGAATCGCAACGGTTTTCTTTGCTAAACTTCGGCTAATGTCTTTTGCAACGCGAATTGCTGTGACTGGCTCATGGTATGACTTGTGCTCGCCACTGGGTAGTGTTACTGAAAATGTCACAGATGGGCCCTCATAAAAATATCGTCAATTATAAGGCAAAGTGAACAAAATAGCAAGCAATCACTGTCTTGGCAATCAAAACAGGCAAACAGCCAAACCAACGCATCAGTTCAAACCGAGTCATGCCATCAGGAAAGTATTGCAATCACCTGTCGAATAACCTAGATTGTCTACAGAGAGACAATCGGGATTTTAAATATGTCAATTGACAAATGTGCTCAACTCTACTGCCTAGTATTACTCGCCCTATCTGAATGTCTAGCAGCCAACGTTGACCTTGAGAGATTCGCTGGACGCTGGTATGAGATCGCCAGAACCGACAATGGGTTTCAACGCCATTGTCAATCTGATACACAAGCAACTTATGAACTTAATCCAGACAAAACACTCGTTGTTACCAACAGTTGTGTCGACGAAAACAATGAGACCATTGTTGCCAAAGGATTAGCCTACCAACCCAATCCCAGCCGATCTCATTACTTAAATGTTAGCTTCGTTAAACTGTTTGGTTTTCATATGTTTTGGGGTG
This sequence comes from Proteobacteria bacterium UBA7821, assembly GCA_002480165.1. Classification (GTDB taxonomy): domain Bacteria; phylum Pseudomonadota; class Gammaproteobacteria; order Comchoanobacterales; family Comchoanobacteraceae; genus UBA6594. The sequence goes on from DLBP01000053.1 coordinate 9,598, forward strand.
ACTATTGGATCTTAGAACTGGACATTAACTACCAAACAGCTATTGTTGGCTCACCCAATGACAACATGTTTTGGATTCTATCGAGACAAAAAACCGTCACGCCACATCGCCTAAACCAACTGGAATCACAGCTACGACGCTTCGGAATCACCCAAGAAGACTTGCTATACACCAAGCATAGCCAATTGGATTAATGACAACTCAGCCACCGGCTGGGTATTGTGTGTGAAGGTGGATGACAACCGATGAATGGCCTTCCATAATGCTCATCAGGTAACCGTCAACGATGATCCCTATCACATCCGAGATGATATACAATTTCGAATTGAATCTGATTGATCCGTGTGTTATGTTTTGTAGAGATTATTAGCTAACTGGGACATCCATCATGGGTACACTTATCCAACAGACTCGAACACTGATAACAGCAGTGTTAACCCACCCCGCCTCGCATCTGTTAAAAATGAAAATTAGTGGTCAAATTAACCGAGATGACACATCGGAACAAAAGAAGACACCACCGATTAGACTCTCATCAATCAGGCAGTTTTTTAATACACGTCTGCAGCGATCGCACCTAAGCCTGATCTTGATGACGAGATGGATCCTGTCACTCATTGGGAATAGTATCGGCGTCCCCTCCCCCTTACCTATGGACAGCTGTGGGAACGACTCAATGAAATCAACTGGCGCGGCAACCAGCCAATTGTCATTCATAGCGATACTGTATTTGATAAAACGCAGTCATTTCCCAGAACCCCCCATAAAACCGACAGACCCAGATCAACTGAAACGGTTGTCACTATTTAACAAACTGACATTACTATTTGATATTGGCATAGAACTGCTGATCTCATCATCCCAACCCAGAATCTGCTGGGAAGCTATCAGAAATTTAGGCCTGCTCGCTGGATTTGCCATCCCACCTGTGTTTCAAATCTGCATCTTACTACCCTACATCATCTCCACGACAGAAATCATTCTATTCAAAATGAGACTGGCGATTAAAGCAGCGAAGCCCCATCAATCTACCCCGAATAAAACGAGTAATCGCCTGGCATCAATCTGGTGCACGCTCAATGGTTTTCATACAGCCAATTATGTCGCATCACGAATGACACAATTAATGCCTGGCTCCGTCGGATTAAAAACTGTGCTTGCCTCATCTGCATTCCTGAGTAGCTTCTGCTTATACCCATATGCAACCAGCCAACTCGCCAAAAAATTTCAGAGTGACTCACCCGACCAAACAAACAGACAAGCCTCATGCTCTACAAGCCCCCAATAAATGAGACACCCGCAAATCAACCCGTTCAATTTGGCTTTGAAACAGTGAGCCACAACCAAAAGTCTAAGAAAGTCGATCAAGTATTCAATGATGTCACGCCCTACTATGACTGGATGAACAATCTAATGTCACTTGGCATGCACCATCAATGGAAACGACAACTCATCGATTCACTGGCTATTTCACCATCAGATTGTGTTCTAGATTTGGCAACCGGCACAGGCGATATTGCCTATAACATCCACTGCATCACAGAGTCCAATGGCTATTTAGTCTGCTTAGATATCAACCAAAACATGCTATCAAGTGCGAGAGATAAACTCTTAAACTTAGGCGTCTCAGACAAGATCCATTACCTACAGGCAGATGCACAAGCGATCCCTGTGGCCAATGAGTCTTTTGACACTGTCACCATGGCTTTTGGCCTCAGAAACACAACTGACATTCGATTAACGCTAGCTGAATGTCTGCGTGTTCTAAAACCCGGTGGTAAACTCGGCGTTTTAGAATTCTCACACCCAGATAATGATCGAATTAAATACCTCTATCACCAATACCTGCTGTCTGTTCTGCCTCAACTGGGCCACATAGCTGCTGGTGACCGAAAAAGCTACCAGTATCTGGCAGAGTCTATCATCCAACATCCAACAGCAATCGAACTAAAACGTCAAATGATTACAGTCGGCTTTAACCTCGTCGAAATCATACCGATACTCAGCGGTACAGTCGCCATTCATTTAGGATACAAAAGCTATGTATAAGTACTGCCTAGATACATTAAATTCGCAGATCAATCAAATTCTTGCACTGGATGAAAGCGTTCAAGAATCGCTCAAAGACTGCCCAACCTGTACCATTCAACTATCGATTAAACCACTGGAAAAACCGATATTCATCGTGATAAAAAAAGGAAAAGTACAACTATCAAATCGCAAACCCAAACACACCATCGATATCGACATATCCGGTTCTGTGGCAGCGATGATTGAACTCATTCAGAACGATTTTTCTTTTCGCCATGTCAACGAGCCTATTGAAATCAATGGCGACCTAAAACAGCTGACTCAAATCAAACACATCATTGATTCGAGTGTATTAGACCTTGAGTCGATACTCGCACACTACACCAGTAGCTGGTTTGCACAATGGGCAGTTGATTCCTCTTCGACACTCCATCATCACCTAAGGCAGTGGTGTGAAGAACGAGTTCAGGCTTACTATCACTATGCCATGTATGAAGAGCCAATCATACTGGGACCTGAACAGTTTGAAACCTTAACCAATCAACTGGGTAAACTAAGGAAAAGAATCGATGAACTGGAATCATTGATCAACTAGGATAGACCATGAGTATCATCAGATTATACACCATCATCAAGCTAGCCCGAGTATACCAGATAGCCGACTGTTTCAAACTCCACGAGCCACTGACAAGTCAGACAGCAGACAGAGGTCGGCGACTGAGAGAATTCCTGACAGAATTGGGACCGATATTCATCAAACTGGGGCAAATCCTATCCATTCGTGGGGATATCTTCCCAGATGATGTGATTGCGGAACTTGAGACACTACAAGATCAAGTCCCACCGTTTAGTGGTGAAGTTGCCGAAAAAACCGTGATCGAGGCTTTTAGACAGCCGCTAGACCATGTGTTCCAATCGTTTGATACCACACCCATTGCTTCAGCATCGGTTGCCCAGGTACACTCAGCGGTTCTCAAGACAGGCCAGCGTGTTGCTGTTAAGATCATCAGACCAAATATCAGGTCAGCGCTCAAGCAAGAAATCAGCTGGATGAAATCCATTGCACGATTTGGAAACTGGTTTCATCCTGATAGCAAACGACTGCATTTCTCATCAATCATCAGAGAGTTTGAAACGAGCATATACAATGAAATAGATCTCAACTACGAGGCTGCCAATGCCGGTCAATTCAGACGCCAGTTTAAGCATAGCGATCAACTATACATCCCTGAAATATACTGGGATCTGGTTACACGGGACGTCATGGTGATGGAGTTCATTGAAGGGACAAACTTATACAATACTCAGGAACTCAAAGAGAAACAAGTTAGCCTGCCTCAACTGGCCCAAATAGGCGTCCAGCTCTTCTTTAAGCAAGTACTGGAACACAGCTTCTTTCATGCTGACCTTCATCCTGGCAATTTATTTGTAGACACCACTTTAGTGGATAACCCCAAATTCATTGCGATTGATTTTGGGATTGTTGGCATACTAACTCCAATGGATAGGCACTATATTGCCAGTAATTTTATCGCTTTTTTTAATCAGGACTACCGACGCATTGCAGAACTTCACGTAGAATCAGGCTGGGTACCTCATAACACCAGAATCGATGAGTTCGAATCAAGCATTCGAACCATTTGTGAGCCATTATTTTCAAGACCACTTCGAGATATATCACTGGCGAAATTAATGCTGAGTTTATTTCAGGTTGCCAGGCGATTTGAAACTGAGATACAACCGCAATTATTGATGTTACAAAAAACACTGTTTACCGTTGAAGCCTTGGGTCGAAATCTTGATCCAGACCTCAATCTCTGGGATACAGCAAAGCCAGAGATTGAACGATGGGCAGAAAGCAACTCACGCTGGACAACTTGGTTAAACCATCTACTTCAATCCCCGCCAACATGGTTGGATAAACCAAGCTCAACTGATCAGCCAGTCACTCAGGATAAACTCACCCTAGAATTGCCACCAGCGATATTCACACTCACCAGTCTAGTCATTATTTTAACCCTAACAGACATCTCGCCTACCCTCATCGTTGCGATCCATATCCTGGTACTCTTGACTCAATTGAAAAAATAATGTACAATAAGTCAAAACGAAAATACTGGATACTGCCATGATTGTCTTATTGATATTAGCACTAACTAGCCACTCCTACAGCATTGATCTAGAGCAGTCTGTGCTTAGCGCACTCGACCACTCCATCGATATCAAGCAACAATCATCTAACATTTTATTCGATCAAAAGGCACTTGCTGACGCAAAGAAACAATTTGACCCAAAATACCGCATTAAAGCATCTGCCGGGAAAAGTGAGAGCTCTATTCGGGTCTGGGATAAAGATGCTCAGTTATCACCGACTATCAATCTCCAGACTAAGTATGGTACCAACTTATCGGTGACCCAAGCCTACTCCTACTACAATGATGAAATCAAGCCACTGACCTTTTCACTGACACAACCGCTCGTGCGAGGCTTATCGTCCGAAATCAATCAACTCCCGATTACAGAGGCACGAGACAACTTGATTAAATCAGAAATCAACGAACAAAATCTCAACAACCAGGTGATTATTCAAGTGGTCGAGGCCTACCTAAAACTAAGGTCTGCCATTGAGCAAAATGAGATGGAGCGGTTACAGTTCGAAGAACATCAAACTGAGATGGCTAGCCAGATACAAAAGTTTGAATCAGGAAAGATCTCTCAGGAAGACCTCACGCAAGACCGAATTCAATCGGACCAGTTACAGCTCCATGCAAAAAAAGGAGAGCTTGAAAAAGCACAAGCAACTAAGGCATTCATCCAGCTAACCGGCATCTATTTTCAAGATGGTGACACGTTGGAGCATCCGGCCATCACATGGGAATTACCTGGAGTGACTGATGCCATTGAGCAATCATTCAAAAACAATCGAGAGTTGATACTCGATGATATGAATGTTCAGAGCAACAGCCGAAAAATAAAGCAAGCGGAGGATAATCTACTGCCTGATTTATCATTTAACTTTCTGCACAAATCTGACCTTCATGGGCGCCACTATAACGTTACGAAAAACGAAATCAGTGTGGACCTATCGTATGAATTCAATTTTGGTGAAAAAAACCACGATCTAGAAAAAGTCACACAAGATTATCAGTACAGCCAGCTTCAGCACATCAATAAAATGGAAAATCTGGCCAGTGACATCGACTATCAAATAGCAGCGATCGAGAACTTAACTGAACAAATAAGGATCAGTCAATCAGGCATTGACCACGAAGCTGAATTGGTCAAAGGCAATGAAATCAGCTATCAGCATGGTAAAGAGTCCCTGTCAGACCTTCATAAAAGTAAACACCAACTGCTTAAAAAGCAGTCAGACCTGTTCAAGCAATCCTCAGAGCTTGCGCTGAGTAAATTGAGACTGGCAGATAATATGGGCATGGACCTACTACCCATAATCCTGGGAGAAAATATATGAATAAGAAATCACTCACTCTAGCCACGGTAATAGCGCTGAGTATCGTTGCTTTGGTCGCACTCAAAACCAGAGGGTCCACCTCCAGCACCGACCAAGACGTCTATCAACGTGTTACCCAGTCGGACAATCACAATCATGTTCGTGTTAGCGGCCGCCTTCAAGCTGCGAAATCAACGTTGATAACAATCCCAGAAGATGGTGTTATCGTCGACATCATCACCCCATTTGGTGGGGTTGTTGAAACTGGCGATCCACTGATATCACTCAAGTCGAATGACATGAAAAATAAGTACTTAGATACATTAATAGAGTACCTGACTAAACAGAATGATACACGTGAGGCATTGAAAGAGTATCAATCTCAGAAAAAATTATTTCAATCAGGCCTGACACCAGAAAATGAACTAATCCAAGCAGAAAAAGACTACTTTTTAAAAGAAATTGAAACGATCAAAAGTCAGACGAATCTAGAGCAATTTGTTGAGAGCTTCGATACCAGTTGGGATGAAATTGATCAACTGCGGCTGTCTGATGTAGAATCCTTCAAGTTATTTATGGAAAAGCAAAGTGGTATCCTCAAGATCAAATCCACAACTTCAGGAACATTTGCTGCTTATAAATACAAAGATGCAGCCACACAAGATACCGTGTCAGTCCAATCGGGTGCCTTTATCGCAAAAAACAAGATCATCGGCAGTGTCTCAGACCTAAGCCAACTCAAAGCTGTCGCCAATATTTCAGAAAAAGATATCCATCACCTTCATATTGGCATGTCAGTCAATCTGTCACTGAGTCATGATCGGTCTAAACAATTCAAAGGCACCATCGAAGCAATTGATTTATCTGAACAACTTGATAATCATGGCAGTGCCCCAACGTATCCTGTCACGATTCAGCCAGAAAATAAAGAATTTAGCCCCGAGTATCTAGGGAAAAAAGTAGTCATTGAACTGGTCACAGCCAAACAAACTTATCTGCTGGTGCCAATCTCTGCTATTTTAGTTAATGACTATGGTCACGCTGTATTGGTTGGCCCAGACAGAACTGTCACCGAAGTTGAGATCGGTCCAACTTTTGGTCAATCAGTTGCCATCTTATCAGGCCTTAATGAAAACGATGAAGTGATTATCAACCCATCACTGGACGATCATGAATCTTTCATTCAAGAAACCAACCCTTCAACTCTCATCTCGTTATAATGATTGAACTACAGTCAATTAGTAAGTCATATGAAAACGGTGAACATGAGCAATTAATTCTTGAGGATATTAACCTATCTATTCAAGCAGGAGAATATTGGGCAATCACGGGAAAATCTGGATCAGGCAAATCCACACTAATGAACATTATTGGACTGATGTGCCAATGGAATTCAGGTGACTATACCCTATTAGGACAGTCAGTTGCTCGCCAGCAAGATAAACAGTTGTCCCTGATGAGAAATAAAACTTTTGGCTTTATTTTCCAACAATTTAACTTAATTAGCCGGATGTCTGTATTAGACAATGTCAGTCTACCACTACTCTACAGTCAAGATCATAGCCACATAGTAGATCGGTCAATGGAAGCACTAAACAAAGTCAATATGGCAGAATATGCCCATAAGAAAACCAATCAATTATCTGGTGGGCAGCAACAGCGTGTAGCCATAGCACGAGCCATTGTTAATCAACCCAGCATATTACTAGCAGACGAGCCAACGGGCGCACTGGATAATAGCAATAGCAGAATCATCGTTGAGTTAATCGAACAATTACATTATCAGGAACAAGTGACTGTCATCACAATAACACACGACCAAGACATCGCATCACGCTCTCCAAATAGAGCAATCATTGATTCAGGGCGCCTGGTGGAGATAGACAAGAAATGATGGACACTCAGCGTATGATCAAGCAGGCTTTTTACAACATCTACCAGCATAAAACACGTTCTATTTTAGCCTGCCTGGGTATGATTATAGGAAGCGCCTGCATAACCACACTGATGTTTGTTGGTCATATGGCAAGTAATAATATCCTTAAGTTGGTTGATAACATTGGAAAGGATAACATATACATTAAGTACATAGGTAAAGCGAGCACAGATGAATCAACGATTGATCAACTCAATACTCAATTGAACATCGACGGCCTAAGCGCCTTCGCCCACATCTACACAACACCATCTGAAGTTAGTTATGGTGATGATAAAATAAACAGTGAGATCAATGGTGTCAATAGCCATTACTTTGCCGTGGCTAAAGGCAAACTAATCCAAGGCAGATACCTAACCGATGAAGACATAGGCAAACAAAACTGTGTGATCACCGAACCACTCGCCGATGAGATGAAGCACCATGGGGCTGTTGGGACAGTAGGTCAGCTATTGGGTATCAACAATCATTACTGTCGAGTGATTGGAGTTATGGAACCCAATTATAGTAACTGGCTTTTGGACCATCATTCCAGTGTGGTGTATTTACCTGACAGGTCAATCCGTGATATGGGCTATGATCTTATATTAAACACATCGATCTTATCATTTAAGCCTGGTAATATCACTCGAGATAGAATCACCACACAGCACTGGTTTATGCAATATATACCCAACTTGAATTTTCGCGCAATCATTGCCAAAGACGAAGTCAGTGTCATCGAGTCAATGTCAAAAACCTTGAAAAGAATGCTATCGTTTATTGGTGGTATTTCACTATTGGTCGGCGGCATTGGAGTGATGAATATCATGCTGGTTTCAGTTTTAGAGCGTAAAAGAGAAATCGGTATACGCATGGCACTTGGTGCTAATAGACGACAAATTAAGCTCATGGTTCTACAAGAGGTATTGATATTGTCAACCATGAGTACCTTGATTGGCATCACAATCAGTCTCATTGCGACTTACACAATCACACTATTTACGTCATGGGAATTTGAGTGGGTGTTATCACCTATCTTAATGGGATCTTGCACAACGATTATCATTGGCATTCTTTCTGGCTACATTCCTGCGGTCAATGCCTCAAAGCTTGATCCAATTGCTGCAATCAGTCAATAAATTCCATCAACTGCTGTCGAAAGAAGAACCATAAGGTGTGGACCACTCTGATGACAGATGAAGTGCTAATGACGGTCTGTTGAGAGACCCGTCTACCCATCAAATCGAGGCAGTTGTTCAGACTTGCTAGTGACTCGATCGCCGGCTTACGAGCCGATACTGGTCTGTTAAAACGCAAACTTGATGTTATTATTTTTCACAATCTCTAATATAAAGAAAAGCCTGGCAATGCCAGGCTTTCCGTACTTCAACTAAGCGTGAACTTAGATTCTTAGAAGTCCATCGCGAGGTATAAGAAAGAGACATCTTTCTTAGAAGTTCCGCTATGTAACTGCTTGTAGTGTCCTTGCTGGTGTGCAAGACCGACTACAAAGTTCTCGGATAACGCTTTTGTGATTGCAGCTTCGTACCCTTTTGCTCTTGGCTTAGCAAATGAAGCTGTACTTGCTTTATCAGAGCTGTTTGAGTAGTAAGCACCACCGAAGGCAAGTGTCTCACTGAGGTCATATCTTAAACTGAAGTTTAAGATTTTCTGAACAGCTTGCTTTGAGTTCATATCCAGCTCGTTGTCTTCTAGGAATGCGAAGCCATGAGCGAATTTGAATTCTTTGTAAGCCGCGCTTACAGAACCATTGAAGCTAACTGAGTCATCAGTTGCAGCACCGTTACCATCAGCAAATGTTACACCACCTGTTAAGGATAGTTTAACATCTTTTGGTGTGACGAAATCATAAGATAAGACCATTTCGTTGAAGTTCTTACCTGATCCGCAAGTTGCTGTTGTGTCAGCAATGCCACCAGCTTCTAGTGGAGCAGAGATGCCGTCAGTAGCACACTTGGTGTGTGACAAACCGAAGGTAACACCGTTCATAGATGGGCTTATGTACTTAATTGTCGCATGTCCATCTTCAACTTTGTTAGACTCATTGCTTTCTCTTAGGCCTACCCAGTATACACTGTCTACTGGTGCACCAACTAACCAGTCGCCAGGTCCTAGTACAGGGTGATCAACAGTTTGTACTTTATCTGCAACACCTTCGTCGAAACCGACTGTTAGTGTTCCATACTTAGCACTCTCAACGCTGACGTACGCTTCTTCAGCACTTAGACCGATTGGCGCAGTAACAGTGGTTCCACTGACTGTAGTAGTCTGTCGTGAGTTGGCATCGATTTCCATGACAGCGCTTGCTTTCATAGGACCGATTGGTGTCATGATGTCTGAGTAACCAACGACATTAACGTGACCTGTCCAAACTGTGTCTGGGTAGATGTAGTTAGTCGAATCATGTGCGTTGTATTTCATTACAGCGACAGCCATGTCACCGGATATATCTAAACCACTTTCAGCGTGTGCAAATGGAGCTAATAGGGTCCCCATTGCAGCAGCAACTGTCAGAAGTTTGGTTGCTTTAATTGGCATAATTTCCTCCTTCCAATAAAAAATAAACTTTTAAGTTAAGCTCACACTACGCAAATCATATCCACTAGCGGAACTCATTGCAAGCGCTCAGAGCAATTAAAGTACTGTATTGGTAATTTAACGCCCCAGTCACGCAATAATAATGCTATAATAACCCGATTGCAACATAATAGTGATTTCTTTCATCTGGAAAGCGGCTTGATTCCCACAACAAAGCATGGCACACTGGACGTATCTTTATCAGACATGACGAGCCATGCCAAGAAACAGTAAGCGCAAAAACACAGCCACCCAGAGTCAACCAAGCAGGATGCCATTAATGTTATTCTGTGCTGGTGCCCTACTTGGGATCCTGATCTTTTATGTCACAGCTTACCAGAAAACAGAGCAAACCACTGCCCTATCTCCAAGGACCAGTATCGGAACATTTCAGACATCGCGTCACAGCAATTATCTATTTGCTGTTGAACTGGCAAAGTCGACCCTTCAATCAGAGCTAACATCAATGATTGCTAACATTCCCAGCTCAGTTGCTCACCCACATCAAATAGAAGCCATGCAAAAAGATGGCGTTGTCACCTACAGGCTTAGTATCACTGACATCCCAACCATGCGCCAAGCCTGGCGTACAAAAGCACTGCTAAACAAAAACAACTTTCACGCGAAAGTATACCGTAGGCTCACACTCAATGAGCACGATTGAGTATTCACAACCGACGATTCTGATTTATCGAGATTCCATTAGCTGCAACGTTGGTGTTTGTTACTGCCAACACAAGCCCATTATCTTCGAATACAATCAGCCACCACTACTGGCTGTTTTTCTACAACCGAGCCTTGACATGCAGAAAACCGTCAACCACATTCATGCTCACCAAAACATGGCTATCAATCAACTGGCTAGAACCGTCATTAAACTCTGGGTAGCTCATCACCAATCGTCATGCCACATCCTACTCATCGATGCCCAACGAACGCTCGAAGTCAGCCTGCATGATGGTATCATTGACCACGCCCAAAACCCACTGGCATTTGGACCCTGTAATGACTATGCTACAGCCTCATCAAAAGCTCTAGGACAAATGCCAAAGCAACCGCGACATTACATCTCTGGTCATGATATCGTTCAAAAGGCATTGCTTATTTGTACTGACATTGCCGTTTTGAATAAAACAATCGTAGGCATCAAGACAATCCCAAATCAACCACAACACTAAATAAAAAAAACGCTTGTTTTTTCTGGATTATCATTGTACAATCTCTACAACATCGCGGGGTAGAGCAGTCTGGCAGCTCGTCGGGCTCATAACCCGAAGGTCGTAGGTTCGAATCCTACCTCCGCTACCATCTTTTGCTCACTCTACTGTACGCCAGTAAATTAGTGTTAAAAGTAGTTGATTTTCATTAAAATTTTTAAAAAATAAAATAATAGTAGTTCTACAAAAGCAATAATAATTAACTTTAAAAATTAAATGAAATTTAAATCTTTAATTATTTTTTTAATTACATCTTCGACATTTCTAATATGTTTGTTGTCCATATTAAAGATCATGTCCACACTTCAAGGCGTAAACTTTACAAACCTTAATGTTAGTCAAAATTTTATTTTAGGAATAATTTTATCTTTAGGATTTATATTTCTTGGGGATAAATTAAATCATCTTGTAAAAATTCTATCATTATCATCTATATTCACATTAGTTTATGTGTATATTAATGAGAGTGCACCCATTTGGTATTATATTGCTGTTCTTTTAGTAATATTATTTTTTACACATAGACTTAAAAAATATAATCTAAATTACTTAAAAGAGGATTTTGTATCTGAAAGGATAATTTTTGATTTTATAACTTTGTTTGGAATTATCTTTTTTGCTTTTGTAATTTTATTTCCATTTTACATAATGTTAATCACAAGTTTCAAAACACAAATTGCTTTATTAGTTAATCCTTTAGA
>DLBP01000086.1 GCA_002480165.1 Proteobacteria bacterium UBA7821
ATTCTGGCTTCGATGAAGACTATACCAAAAAAGAGCTCAGCTTCAAAATCAGCCAAGCATTGGTAGACTTTGGATACCAATCCAACTCAGAATCAATGGCCAACATAAACGTCACACAGGGTCAATTAACTCAGCAAATATTGGTGTCAAATCTCATTTTCAACGGCATTGAAAGCATTATTAATCTTGCTAAATCCAGATTAATCTTAAACTATCAGAAGGACAAACTTGTCAACTTAGGCAAACAGATTGATATTATCGGACAAGCCGCTCTGATTGGTGGTGAATCAGTCAACCAGCAGAAAAAAATAATCATAGAAGAACAACAAAATCAAGTTTATTTAGAAAACTTAAAGTATGATACAATCAGTGCCGAAATAACTTACTACCAATTATTTAAATCCAAACCAAACGCCAACTTAAACATACCCAGTAAGCCATCTAGCTATTTACCCAAATCCAGCCAAGAAGCACTGGATTATTTTATTCAGCACGCTCCCGACTACCAAGAGAAACAACTGTCTGTTAAAGCGATGCACCATCACCACCAAAAAAACCAAGCAGCAGCCTTCCCAACCATCACATTAACAGCCGATCACACAATCAGTTCCAACGTGAGTCAATTTGGCCAAAAAGAAAAAATCCAATCCGTGTTGGTTAATGTTGATTATGATTTACCGTTAAGTTTATCGACTCTTAACAAGCTTAATTCAAGTCAAGCGTCTCTCGAAAAAGCCCATGAAGAAAAGTTATCATTTGTAGACAAAAAGCAGATCGAAATCACACAAGCGTGGTATAAAATGCAAGCGAAAGACCAAGCCGTTTTGGCTTCAACAGCTGTTTTAAAACAAGCAAAAGCCCTATATGATGACAAGATTTCTGAACATAAAAAGAACAACATTTCTGAAATTGATCTATTAAAGTCAGAAATAAACTACAAACAATATGTCTTAAATCACAAACTGGAAACCTTGTCACAGATTAGTGCTCAATATGAATTACTAAACACCATAAGCAAGTTAGATCTAGCGATGTTGATGGATGGTTAGCATGAAGCTATATAGCGCAACTCATTATGCCTATCGCCTCATTTGGCATGATCAGTCATGTCGTCAGATCATCACAATAGCAAGCTTGTTAATACACCTATTATCCTTAGCAACACCACTATTTGTCGTCACACTGTTACAAAAGTACGTCACTCACGGCAGAACCAGCACACTAATTTATCTAACAACTTCGGTTATCACTGCGATTTTTCTAGAGCGAAAAATGCGAATTGTGAGACAAAACATACTGTTACATATTTTCGAAAAACGCCAACGTGCGCATCATAACCAGTGGGCTGATCAGTTCATTCAGACGCCGTTGATCGCAATCATGCAAATTCCAAATCTAATTAGAAGCAACTGGAAGCAACGTATTGTGTCCAGCTCAGCTATCCTAAACTCAAACACACTGTGTGGCTTGTGGGACCTACCCTTTGCATTAATCTATGTTTTAATTGTCATCTTGATTCAACCGATATTGGGCCTAATCGTGATCACGCTAACCTTGATTGGCATTCGACACACACAGAGACAACTCAATCAACAAGTCACCGTATTCAAGCGTGAAAAGATCTCACAACAAATCAAGCATGACCTTGCTGAAAAGGTCATTGACAAATACGAATATCTGAACGAAGAAGTGGTTAAACAAGTCAATGAGCAATGGGAACCCATGGTTAACGAAGACACCGAGTACCAACTGATCAAGCAAAAAATGCAGTCAGATTTACACACATTCACAATCACATTGATGTCACTATTGACCGTCCTGCTCTATGCCTATGGCAGTCACCAGGTTGTTTCAGGTCATTTCAGTATTGCCTTACTGATTGCCACCAACATCATCGCTAGTAAAGCAATGGCACCTTTATTGAGGATACCAGCCATCTTAAATGAAGTCATCGATCTCAAATACCAAATCGAGAATAAACAGGCCGTTGACAATTTACCGAAATACCAACAAACCGTCTATCCCAAAGCACTCAAAGGCTACATTAACATAGAAAATCTATCATTCGACTATCCCAATGACAGCCATTGCCTAACGAATGTTTCTGCTGTTTTCAAACCTCGAGCGATAACAATTGTGACCGGTGCAAGTGGTTCAGGAAAGACAACCTTGTGTCGAATATTACTGGGACAACTGCGCCCAAAATCGGGTCATCTAAGTTATGATAACATGGACATCCAGCACATCAACCCAATCGGTTTACAACGACACATCACCTATTGTGGTCACGATTGCGTCTGGCTTGGCCAGCAACTGTGGCACAGTTTTGAAACACTCAAAAAAAACACCAACTATCCAGTGCTCGTTAAGCTGTTAAACATCGGTGACACCATTGACTTTATTTACTCAAACCCACAGGAAGATGTATCTGACACGCTATCAAAGTTATCACTCGTTGAGATCAAATACTTACAATTAGTCAAAGCATTATCCAACCCTAAAAAAATCATCCTAATTGATGAGCCTTTCCTGAAAATGAGTGACAGCCAAAGAAAACTCATTGATGGTGTGTTAGACTATCTCAAACACAAACATCATACCATTGTTGTGCTCACCGCCTCAAACAATCCAATGGCACAATACGACCATCACGTTGAACTGGGTGGCTTATGATTTATCCTTTTGAACGCGTTCATGCACAATTCATTAGACTCTGTGGTTGCCTTGTATTCATCGTCATCGTCGGCGCTTTTGTGATCAAGGTGGATGTCATCTCACAGTCAAGTGGCGTGATCAAACCCAGCAACCAAACTCAATATGTTCAGCATTTAGAGGGTGGAATTATACAACACATCTATGTTAAAGAGGGGCAGCATGTTTCGCCTGGGGACATACTCATCGAACTTGATCCAATTGATATCAATACGAAATTAGAACAGCTAGCTACTGAAATATCTCAATTATCAGCGTCAAAAATTAGACTAAATGCACTCATTCATTCAGACAAGATGTTATCCAATGAGCAAGCCATTGAGGAACGCATATGGGAATCCGAAAAGAATCTATACCAGACACAAATGGAACGTCATCAACAAAATATAAAGCTCAAATCTGAAATGATCGCACAGGCAGAATCACAAGCCGAAGGTTTAAGGAAAAGCGTGGAACTGCTGAAAGCGTCATTAGCATTAATTGATGAAGATTTAAGCATCAGTCAAGGATTAATGGATGCGGAACTAAGTAGTCGAAGTCAGCATATTATAAAACTGGATGCGAAGAATAAAAAAGAAAGTGAGCTAAATGAGAAAACAATCGCTTATTTAGACGCCACTCGAAATATTGAAATATACAAAATAGAGAAAAGTATTATCGAAGAACAGTTCATTGAAAAAAACCAAGAACAGCTGACACAAACGAGTAAACAACTCATGCAACTACAAGAGGAACTGATTGCAACCCAAGACCAATTGTCACGAATTAGCATGCAGTCTCCAACAAAAGGGATCATACAGTCGATCCGGGTAAATAATGCTGGTGAAGTAATCCTACCTGGAGAAACCGTCATTACGATCACACCCACCAACAACCCATTAATGATTGAAGCAAAAATAGCCATCAGTGATATTGGTTGGATTAAACCAGGCATGCCAGCTAAAATAAGACTGCCTATGGCGCTATCAGGGCGTTATCCAGCTGTTGATGCTGAAGTAACTTATATCAGCTCTGACCGGATTGTCGATGATCAATATGACCAGGTCTACTACAAGAGTTATCTATCACCACAACAATCGTATTTTGGGACTCCTGATAATCACTATCAATTCCATCCAGGCATGTCTGTTGATGTTAGTTTTATTATCGGGCAAAGAAGTATCATCCATTATCTCCTTGACCCAATTCATCACCATTCACACGCTGCCCTGTCTGAACCATAAATATAATCTCGATAAAATAGTTGACAAAATAGCATTACTAAACTAATATATAGCTGTTATTTAAAAAGGTAAGTCATGAAAGCAAATATACATCCTGATTACAGAGCAATAAATGTCAACTGCAGTGGTTGTTCTAGCGAATACACAATCATGTCTACATTCAAACAAGACAGCATCAATGTTGAATTCTGTTGTCATTGCCACAGCGCATGGACAGGTAAAAAGACCGTATCAAGCAAAGGTAAAGTAGAACAGTTTAATACAAGATATGGTGGATTCTCAGGCATGCTTAAGGATAAGACGAAAAAATCTTAGTCAACGCTAATCGTCTCCTCGGTTGGAAACAGGTCATTGGTGAAGTCCACGATGTCTTCCTTACAAGGTTTAGATGTTGATAAAAACCGCTTCCACTGTTTACCATAAGCGATACCATTAAATAGATTTACTACATGACGCAAATGATTGTGGCTAATCATCAAACCTTCTTTTTCTAATACATCTAAGTAACGCTCGAGTAACTCACCTCTTGACTGAAGTGGCATTCTTGTGTCCATGGCATGCGCTATTTGGTGAATCGCGTAAGGGTTATCAACACACAGACGACCCAACATAACGCCATCAGTTTGTTGCATATTGCGAGACCAATTCTCAAGCCCAACCCCACCATTGATGATAATTTTAACTGATGGAAATGCTTGTTTAATCTGATAGACCCAATCATATTGCAATGGAGGAATTGTTCTATTTTTCTTTGGATTAATGCCCTGCAGCCAAGCGGATCTGGCATGAACCACAAACGATTGGCATCCAGCTGCATTCAGTGTTTCGATAAATTGATAAAAAGTCTCATATCGACATAAATCATCGATCCCCAATCGACATTTTATGGTAACTGGCAACGCGGTGGCAGATTGCATGGCGTCGAACAACTCAGCAACAAAAGTAGGATCTTTCATTAGACATGCCCCCATATTGGCTTGTTGTACCCGATGGCTCGGACAACCGACGTTCAGGTTAACTGCCACATATCGATCGGACGGAACGAGCTTTGTCGCTGCAGCTAAGGTTTCAGGAGACCCACCACCTAGTTGCAGAATGACTGGACCACTAACTTCTTGCCTAATCAACTCGTGATTATTAATGAGCGCCCGATCAACTATCATCGGCGTATACAACAGCCCTGATGGGGATAAAATCCTCATCAACATTCTGAAAGTGTAATCACTGTAGCCCATCATGGGTGCTGTGTGCAGTTCTTTTTTATACATGCTTATCTAAATTCATCACAATTAATTGTATTTTTTCACAACCCTTATAGCAATTGCAAGACAAATGATACATTATTTTAACTGGACCACAAGTCTGATCTGGCCATTGCTTCAAATCAATGTTGAAGCAAATGGCTTCAAATACATTGGATGGAGCTGCAGGCAACTGTAACAAAAGCTTCAGATGCTTATGTGCGATAATTGACTGGTGTTTAATCGAAAACCACTGTTCAAAAATTGGTTGTGGAAAAGCTTGTCCCCATGGATAATTCAATACTAACTGATTGGCAAATGAGAGCGTTAAGTGACTCAAAGGCAATTCACCGTCGGTCATAATAGGCCTTTGTATTAAATAGTCAGCTAGCTTGGCAACTTCCTGTTGGAATAAGTCACTGAATGTGTTGAAATTTGCTTGCTTCATTGAAATGCCAGCTGCCATTGCGTGACCGCCAAACTGTAACATAATATCCGGGTTAGCTTGCTGGATACGGTTGAGTAGCTCTTTCAAATTAATGCCTGTGACAGAACGAAGCGACCCTTTGATCACACCTGGTGTATCCGTCGCTGTGAAGACGGCAATGGGTTGGTAAAATGCTTCTTTCAGCCTTGACGCAACAATACCAATAACACCTTCATGCCAGCCATCATCAAATAAGCAAATCCCCGTTTGCTGATCAATATCACCGATGTGGTCGATAATCGCTATGGCATCATTTTTCATATTGGCTTCGATCATCTTGCGCTCTTGATTCAGTTGATCTAACTGTTTCGCGTATTGAAGTGCCTCATCATGTGAATCGGCGAGTAAACACTTAACCCCTATAGACATATCCTTTAGGCGACCAGCTGCATTCAGGCGGGGGGCGATTTTGTAGCCGAAGTCTGTGGTTTGAATCCTGGTGTGATCAATGTTTGCTATAGCCATCAGCGCTCGAATCCCTGGCCTTGAGATAGATTTCCGAATTCGTTCAATCCCTTGTTGTGTCAAAATGCGATTATTGTGTGACATCGGCACTAAGTCAGCGACTGTTGCAAGCGCAACCAGATCTAGATAGTCGGCCATATTTGGAACCACAATACCCTGCTTATCAAACCAAGATAAAGACAATAATTTAGACCGAAGTGCTAACAGGACATAAAATGCAACACCACATCCAGAAAGTGACTTACATGGAAATTGGCAGTCAACTTGGTTTGGGTTAACAATCGCGCAAGCGTCAGGTAACTGGGCTCCAGGAAGGTGATGATCCGTTACAATGACATCGATGTTTCGAGTATTCGAATAGCTGACACCATCATGACTTGCGATACCGTTGTCAACGGTGACAAGCGTTTGGACGTTAGGATTATCAACCAAAATGGCATCGACTAGCGCTCTCGATAAACCATAGCCATGGATGAATCTGTTTGGCACAAAAAAACCAACGTCTTTAAAGCCCAGTGCTCTCAGACACGATACCATCAGCGCTGTCGACGTTGCACCATCCACATCGTAGTCACCAACGATACAAATGGACTGATTGTTCTCAAGCGCGTTCACTAGATAATCAACACAGCCATCCATACCAGACAGAAGATTGAAATGCAAAAGATTTGTTATACTGGTGTCAATCTCATCTAAAGAGAATATACCACGGTTATTGAATATTCTTTTGATGATTGGATCATCAAAAGACAGAAAAGGGTCAGCTAACTGGTCGGTATTCACAGATATAGATTTTAGTTAGAACTGCCAATATTCTACCAGCATAAAGTGGTTTATTCTACTATAATATAGCTATGTAGACAGGAACAGGAACAAAAGAGATGGTCAAGCTAGACTTTAACAAGCCTATTGTTATTAAGAATAGAAAACTTGATTCGCACAATCAAGCGCTGTGTAAAGAATTTAGTGAAAAAGGTGATTTATTTAACCAACTAGGGCTTATTCCAAATTATTTTGCCAGAAAAATATTCACTCGCGCATGTAGACAAGTTATGCAGTGTGATCAATCACTAGACTCAATCGAAACCATTGATGAAACACTCCATCATAAAAAAATCAGGCGCTATAACGTTAACAAAACAGCAACAAAAAAAGTGCTACTTTACTTTCATGGAGGATCATTCGTCTATGGTAGCATTGACTCACACGATGGCATCTGCCGAACAATTGCTCGTGAGACAGACATCAACACAATTTGTTTTGATTACAGCCTGTCCCCAGAAAACAAATTCCCTCATGCACTGAATGATAGCCTAGCAGTATATGACCACATTATGGAAACAAACAACCTATCTGAAGAAGATATTATTTTTATTGGTGAGAGTGCTGGTGCGAA
>DLBP01000025.1 GCA_002480165.1 Proteobacteria bacterium UBA7821
TAAGACCCAATTAAAGACAAGAAGACATGCTTCTCATCCTCGCTTTAGGGCGGCTATTGATTTTTTTATACTCCGAGCACAGCTCGGAGAAGTGGATCCATACTTGGCAATGGATTGGTTGGATTATAGAAAGAAAAACGGCAAATAGCGCTTTTTTATCTTATTGCTTTGTGAGTGCTGGCTTCGTATGTCACATACGTTTCGCTGAGGTATTTCGATCGCTGACTGTAAATAGACAGTGCTAACATGCACAGACTGCAAATTATAAAGATGGAAGGGTCATAGGTTGTAAACAATAGAGGAAGGGGACTCGCAAGACTGTAGCTGATGAACGTCACAGTACTGCAGATACCCATTGCTTGTCCCTGATTTTCCTTGGCGGTTAGTTGCGATGCCCGGCTAAGTAGCATGTTGCAAATACCGACTTGTAAAAAGCAGATCGCCACTGTTGTTACAAATATCCAGTTAATATTAGTCGAGATAGGTAAAAGAAACACAACAGATGATATCAATGTGGCATGGGTAATAAATGAACGGTGGTGTTTAAGCCATTGGTTGTTTTCTTGAAGAAAGAGTACGCCAGCAATATGCGAGATGCCAATGATACTATAAAACCAGCTATTACTGACTAATGTGAATGAGCCCTTGTTGAGGAGTATGGCTGGTGCCATATGACAAAATAGGCCATAAGCTATTTCGTTGATGGCTAACATGGCCAGTATTGGCCAAATATCTTGGATATGGCGGACTATATTGAGTGTCGTCGTTTTTATTGGCTTGGGTACATCTTGTTTGTTCAAAATAGTGATGTAATTAAAACAGCACATGGTAATGGCACATAGAATTAGATGGTGGTTGACTAACTCAACTTGAAAGACATTGAGTAGTTGAATTAAAGCAGGTCCAATTAAAAAGCCAATTGAGTATCCGAGAGTAATCCAGTTGAGGTGGTGTGTTTTTTCATTGTGGCCTGATAAGTCGATGGCAATTGTCTGAGTGAGTGGGCAGGTGATGCTAAAAAAACCCGTCAGGAGTCTTGAGGCAATGATGACGAGAAACCAGTGATGTAATATGGCAATGAGTAGTACTGTGTAGCCCAGTACCATGCCTATAAGGGCTAGCTTAAGCGTGGGAATTCTGCCGAATGTGTCAGATAGTTTACCAAGCATGATTGAGCCGATGACTACGCCAATCGAATAGACACCCCAGCAGAGTGAGTAGAGGATTATGCTGTCTTTAGTGCTAATTAGCCCATGAAAGTCTGCTGTGGCAAATATATCTGGTAGGGCATGAAGACTCATGGCGATCGATGCTGAGTCGATGGCCACCAGCATGACGGCCATGGTGATACTGATACAGCTCTGTTGTTTGAAGTATTTATTCATCAGAATCGATAAATCGTTTCATCGGTGTCTCGTATTTCATGACCACGTATGAAGAAGATATGATTAAGGTTATCATCGTTGATGCTAAAATAATATTACTTGTCATGGGAATTATGAGTGCTGATTTAATGGCAATACTGGATATTAAAACAGAGAATTCACTGGCCTGGCCAAGTCGAAGGCCAAGCTCCCAGGCGGTCTGAGAGTCTTCATCTGAGCGATTGAGTAGTAAAGAAAACACCAGTGGTTTGATGATTAGAATGAGTACTGCTAGGATTGAAGAGGCGATGATGGCTGTCTTTCCTAGGTTTAAATCAAGACTCGCGCCGACGGCAAAGAAGAACAGGACTAGGAAAAAGTCTCTTACAGGCTTTAGGCATTCTGCAATGTAGAGGGATACTGAGTGGCTCGCTATTGAGACGCCTGCAATAAAAGCGCCAATTTCATGGTTCATGCCCAGTACGCTCGAGAGTTCTGCCATTGCCAGGCACCAGCCAATGGCGAGTAAAAATAAATACTCTCTGATTTCTTTGAAGTAAAGAAATAGGCGTTTGAGGACATATTGACCAAGTGCCCATGACAGCAGAATGATGCTTGGCATGGCGATTGTGATGCCAAGTATTTGTGACACTGAGGCTTTGTCATTAGCGCTGATGTTAAGGGCCATTAAGGTGGCTACAGCGATGATATCTTGCATGAGTAAGATCGAGATCATGACCTCGCCGATATGCCGTTGATGTAATACATTGTTGGGCAGGAGTTTAACCCCAATCGTGGTGCTGGAGAACATCATGGCTGAGCCAAGTATACTGGCGTTGACTAGGTCAAGTCCGAGGGCATGGCCAACGGCGTACCCTATGGTGAAAAAAATCAGTGAGCTGATGATCGCAATTGAGAAGGAGCTCCTGAGCCTCATGACCAGCTTGTATGGATCGAGGTGAAGACCCAGTAGAAATAATAGGAAGATAATACCGACATCACCAGCTTCGTGAATGAGTGTCGTGTCCGATAGCCAGCCCAGGCCATATGGGCCAATTACCATACCTAGGATCATGTATGCGACGATGGTTGATTGTTTGGCAAGTAGTGCAAAAGTTGAGAATACCGTTGCCCCTGTGTAAATTATAAATATGCTGTAAAGTAATGTGTGTTCTGTTGGCATTATCTGCTGCGCTGGTTAATCAATTTTGCTTCCGATTGGCTAGTCTATAAGCCGGGTTCTGTCTAGGACAGTCATCTATCTAGGACAGAAATCACTTTCTGTCTCAAGCAACCTACCCGAGTGCGTGATGCGAGCAACATGTTCCAATATGGAGACACTCTATTTGGTCTTGCTCCAGGTGAGGTTTACCTTGCCATCAATGTTACCATTGACGCGGTGCGCTCTTACCGCACCCTTTCACCCTTACCCACAACAGTGGGCGGTTTACTTTCTGCTGCACTGTCTGTCAGTTACCTGCCCAGGGGTTATCTGGCACCTTGCTCTGTGGAGCCCGGACTTTCCTCTTTGTAAAAAACAAAGCGACTGTCCAACTAGCCAATTATATCTTACAACATGTTGAGGTTTTTGACAAGGATCTCTTTGTAATAAAATGATTTTATCTTCAGGGCTTTTCAACCCAGTGGTACTCGTCAATGTCAATGGTAGCACAGCCTTGACAGGTTTTGAAGCAGTGACGGTTTGATAGCTTCCGGCATGTGTGCTTGATATGCCCATTTTCTTGCCAGTGGGATAGGGCCATGTTGGCTAGCTCATAGTCCTGGTGGCAGAGTTCTGCAATTTGATGCAGTGTCGCGCCGGGGTGGTTTTGGAGGAAATGTTTAATCAAGTAAAGCATGGGGATACAGGATTGATTGAGAGATTTGGTACGCTATCCAGAGTAGCCCAATCGCCAGTGGTATGTCTGGGTGTTGGTATGACTGGTAGATCGTTGCCGATAGCACATAAGCAACCAAGAGGGACCACGCAACACTCAGGTAGGCCCATCGCTTGCCAATTTCAGATGAAATCACACTAAAAGTAGAAATGCAGGGAAAGTAGAGTAGAATAAATAACATGTAACAAAATGTAGCCACCGGGTCAGTGAAATGTGCAGGTAGATGCTGTTGAATGATGGGTTCAATGAATGGTGCTGTTTGGTTGTAGCTAAATAATTGCACCAAGTTATCACTCAGGGCGTGCAGCGCATCACCCAGTTGGCCGAAGAATGAGAAGCTTTCAGCAGCAAGGTCGGTATGCATTGAGTAGGATTGAGCATACAGTGACGTGAGCGTTCCAATAACCACTTCCTTTGCAAGCAGGCCTGTGAATAGGGCTGCTGTTGCAGGCCAGTTATCTGGGCTTAGTCCAATGGGTATGAAGAGACTGGCAATGGGTTTACTGATAAAAGCCAGTATCGATGTTTGCTGGGCTGAATGGATGACTTGACCGTGAATGTCGATGTTGTTAACGATTGAAAGCCCAATGCAAAACAACACGATTAATCCGCCTGCATCTCTGATAAACGCTCGTATTTTTTTCAGGCTTTTAATCAAAACAATCCGGATTTTCGGTTGTCGCATAGGCACTAGATCAATCGCTAAGCTTGTTCTGCTTGGTAGTTTGAGGGAGCGCGATACTAAGTACGCAGTCAAGAATGCCACAGCAATACCTGTTGCGTAGAGTGTTGTGATGATGAGAGAGGAATAAGAGGGGAATAATAGCGTTGAGAAAACGGCAAATATCGATAGTCTGGCACTACACGACATAAACGGGATCATGCTGATCGCAACAATGCGCTGTTGCTGGCTTTTCATGTGGCGCGTCGATAAGACGGCGCCAACGTTACACCCAAACCCAAGAAACAGCGAGATTGAAGCTGAGCCAGGTAGACCTAGTTGTTTGAGTTGTCTGTCCATTAATACAGACACCCGAGCTAAGTAACCACTTTCTTCAAGATAGAATAAGCCGCAGAACATGCCAAATATAATGGGTAGCAGTGATACAATCGTTGTGACGCCCTGGCCAAAGCCGTAGACGGCGATCGTGGTCACGACAGATGGCATGTCTAGTCGGCTAAAGAGGTAAAATAGGCCATGGATAAAAATAGATTCTGCTGCGAGTGTTAGCGGTGGTTCAATGACCCTATTGAATAGGGTTGCGCTATGGAAAACCATGAAGATTGCAACAATGAATACAGCCCATGATAGTGGATGGGCAACTAGCCAGCGATCTAATTTAGACAGAGCGTTGACTTTTGGTAGCGGTTGTTGGTTGATGAATTGGTAACGGGCCTCAGCCATTGGTATTTCATGGCGGGTGCTGGTTACTAATGTGTGAACAGCTGATAGTTGATTCTGGCCATTAGGGTGGTCGGCTAGTTGGTTTTTTAGGTCACTCGGTATGTGTTTTAAAAAGGGTCGGCGAGATTTTTGGGGTGGGTGCTGTTCAATAGCTTGCCGTAATTGTTGGGCAGATTCGTCTTTCAGTGCGTTTAAGTCGACGCATGGGATATCAAAGATACTGCTGAGTGTGTCGCTGACTGGATGGGTTGCGCTGAAGTGGTTGATGGCAATCAATAATGGCTTCCCAAGCTCTAATAACTGCAAGGTTAGGTAGAGCTGCCGAGGGAGTTGGTGACTGGTGACGACTTGAACATATAGGTCGATGTTGTTTGATTCAATTTCCCTTTGAGTGTCTCTGTAGTCGGGTTGGTTTTTATTGTGGTGGTTATGAAGTGAATAGCAGCCAGGTAGGTCAGTCCAAGTGATTTTTTGATGTGATGTCGTGTGTCGGCTAACCGTAACACCACTCCAGTTAGCTGTTTTACATTGTTGGTTACACAGCGTGTTGTAGAGTGTTGTCTTACCAGTGTTGGGATTGCCGATAATTGCGACATTGAGCTGTTTGGTCATGTGCGCTCAATGGTTGATATTTGACTGACTTCGCTCAACGTTAAGCCGTAAGCATCGCCCCATCCAGTGATAATGTGGATCCAGTCATGTCGTGACGAAATGTGTTGCACTTGAAAGGTTTGGCCTGGGATGATGCCAAGCTCAATGAACGAGGATTTGGCTGGACCGCTAAGGTTGTCGATGGACAAAATTGTGTAGTTCTGACCGCTTATCATACTTCGTCGTCTGAGTTGTTGCAAAATCACAGTTATCATACCACGTAATCCATCATCTCTGTCAACCGTGTCTTGGCTAAATTATAATTTATTGTTATTCGTCTTGATATTTCTGAATTGCGGTGATATCTTACAGGTTACCGGGTGTTCGCCCATGCGTGATGTGATTGCCAGACAGA
>DLBP01000004.1:0-263 GCA_002480165.1 Proteobacteria bacterium UBA7821
AACATTCGACCGTAAAAATTTCCATACTAAGTGTGCTGAAGGAAGAAGGTTATATCAGAGCTTATACCGTGTCAGACATTGGTAATAATAAGTCTACAATCAACGTTGCTCTAAAGTATACAGAGGACAATCAACCTGTGATTCAAAGCATCGACCGAATTAGCCGACCTGGTTTGAGAGTGTATAAAAAACACGATCAGCTACCGAGAGTTAAAGATGGTCTTGGGATCGCAATTGTCTCAACATCTAAAGGGGTCATGACG
>DLBP01000004.1:544-1131 GCA_002480165.1 Proteobacteria bacterium UBA7821
TCAACATCTAAAGGGGTCATGACGGCTTATGATGCAAAAAAGCAGGACCTGGGGGGCGAAATATTATGCCAGGTCACTTAATTAATCAAAGAGGATATCGTCATGTCTAGACTTGCTAACAAGCCAATTACCATAGATCAATCTGTTAAGGTCATGATTGATTCAAACCTGATGATGACAGTCTCATCGTCAAATAAGCAATTAACGCATCAGATCCACTCATCACTGTTGCCAGATCTTCAAGAGAATACGATTTGTTTTTCTCTGAAAGAAGGCCGCACCTCTGATAAAGCACAACTTGGCACAATCTATGCGTTAACCCGCAATATGATCAAGGGTGTGACAACGGGTTTTGAAAAGAAAATGAAATTAGTTGGCGTGGGTTATCGCGCAGCGATGGAAGGTAACACGTTAGTGATGCAATTAGGCTACTCACATCCAGTTAAGATGGACGTGCCTACTGATATCAAAGTCACTTTAGAGGGGACAACCATTGTGGTTATCAGTGGTATCTGTAAAGCAAGGGTTGGCTGGTTTGCCTCACAAGTCTACAATAAAAGACGCCCAGAGCCATATAAAGGAAAAGG
>DLBP01000004.1:1382-22374 GCA_002480165.1 Proteobacteria bacterium UBA7821
TGATAAGCAATTAGTTGGACAGGTGGCAGCACGTATTCGTGATTATTCACCAGCAGAGCCATATAAAGGAAAAGGGGTTAGGTACATTGATCAAGTCATCATGCTGAAGGAGGGTAAGAAGAAATAATGTCAAAAATGAGCACAGTAAGGTATCAAAAAAATGGTAGAGATCGAGTCAGAACAAAGATCAGAAGCCGTTTTAAAGACCAAGAGAAAAATCGTTTAATGGTAATCAGAAGCTGTCGATACATGCATGCATTATTAATTTCGACTACAGGTGATGTATTAGCCAGTGCCAGTACAAAACACACCCAGCATTTTAAGAAAACAGGGGTTGGTTCGAATAAAACAGCTGCACATGAATTAGGTCAGTTAATTGCTAAAAAGATTAAAGAACACAACATGCTTGATTCAGTTGCATTTGATCGAAACGGCTATTTGTACCACGGCCGTGTTGCGGCTGTTGCTGTTGGCGCAAGAGAAGCCGGCGTTAAATTTTAGGAGAAGGAAAGATTATGGCAGTAAATCAGGAAACATCATACTCAGATAGAAAAGACCTCGAGTTTGTTGTTCAAGTTCGGCGTACGACATCGGTCACCGCTGGTGGTAGAACATTCAAGTTTTCGGCATTAGTCGTATCAGGTAATGGTAAAGATCGAGTTGGCTATGGATTGGGTAAGGCTCGAGAAGTGTCTACTGCGGTCAAAAAAGCTTCTGATCAAGCTAAGCAGAACATGATCAAAATTAAGAAAGATCAAACAACAATACCGCACACAACTAAAGAGACAGTGGGTGCCACAACAATCGTTATGCTACCTGCACCAGAGGGTAACGGTGTGATCGCTGGGGGTACTGCTCGAGCGGTATTCGAGGCAGCAGGAATTGAAAATGTCACGTCGAAGGTGATTGGGTCGACTAACCCGATTAACGTCATCAGAGCCATCATATCCGGTTTTAATAAAATGGCGACACCTGAGACAGTTGCAAAACGAAGAGGTCTACCATTAGAGAGGGTTTTGAAACATGTCAACAAATAGAGTCAAGCTAACATTGATCAAAAGTTTTATTGGGCGAACGCAGAGACAGATTAGCACTGTTCGAGGATTAGGTCTAAAGCGAATCGGCGACGAGTCAGTATTAACGGCAGACAAACCCGTACTTGGAATGATTCGTAAAGTTAAATTTATGCTCAATTGTGAAGAGGTAAAATAGTTATGCTGTATACTGAATTAAAGAGTCCAGGCTCAACAAAATCTAGGCTGCGAATTTGCCGAGGCCAAGGTAGACGTGGTAAGACAGGTGGCCGCGGTATGAAAGGTCAAAAGGCACGTTCAGGTGGTGCAAAGCGTAACTTTTGTGGTGGACAGACACCATTATTTCGTCAGATCCCAAAGATGGGTTTCCGATCAAGAAAGGAATACGTCACGGAGAGTGTCAGGCTGTCAGAGTTACGGCTACTGAAGGTGGATAAAGACACATTAGTGACGGTTGATTTACTTAAAGAGAAGAACATCATCAGAAAGCAGACAAAATATGTCAAAGTTTTCTTGTCTGGTGATAGCCAACTAGCTTCCTTGACATTTGGTGAGGGAATCACGCTCTCAAAGGGTGTGAAACAGACACTTGGTATCGCTTAGTTATGTTGTTTAATTCGTCTTCCTCTGCATGGAAAGATTTAAAAAACCGATTGCTTTTCGTGTTGTTCGCCATACTGGTATTTCGTTTTGGCTCTCACATACCCGTCCCTGGTGTTGATCTGGTCAAGTTGACAGATTTTTTCGAACAGCAATCAGCAGGAATCCTTGGTCTATTCAACATGTTTTCTGGTGGTGCCTTTTCACGGTTAACATTGTTCGCACTCGGAATTATGCCATACATATCTGCATCAATCGTCATGCAACTGTTGTCACTAACGCTTCCTTCTCTGGAGCAACTTCGAAAAGAAGAAGGTGATGCGGGTCGGCAGAAAATTAGCCAGTATACCCGATATGGTGCTTTAGGCTTGGCTTTAGCAGAAGGAATGGCGCTGTGTACTTGGTTGATTTCAGGCGACTACACTTACTACGTTGGTTGGGAGTTCTATTTAATAGGGACATTAACCCTTGCTACCGGAACGATGTTTTTAATGTGGCTAGGTGAGCAGATAACCGAGCGTGGTGTTGGTAACGGTATATCCCTGATTATATTCCTTGGGATCATAGCACGTCTGCCTGAAGCTGCGGATCAAATGTTACTCCAAGTCAAGCAAGGACAAATGCTGACAATTGTCTTTGTATCGATTATTGTTTTCTCTTTGCTAGTTGTCGCGGCAGTTGTGGCTATGGAGCGTGCACAACGGCAAATAACGATCCAGCAGCCAAAGCGCCAGCATGGCAACCGTATGTCTGCCGCACAGTCAAGTAAGCTGCCGTTAAAGATCAATATGGCAGGTGTACTGCCACCGATATTCGCAATCGGTGCGATCTTGTTTCCAGCTACGATTGCTAGGTGGCTCGGGCAATCTGAGACTTTTTCATTTTTTTCTAACGTTTCTTATGTGCTAAGCCCTGGACAACCGCTATACTTCTTGTTATACTGCTCAGCGATATTGTTTTTTGCGTTTTTTTGGACATCACTCATGTTCAATCCAACAGAGATAGCCGACAACATCAAACGTTCAGGTGCTCTTGTGCCAGGAATTAGGCCTGGTTATCAGACAGCTAACTACATTGATAGTGTCATGACAAGGTTAACACTCATTGGTGCGATTTATTTATGTGTGATTGCATTAATGCCGGAGATCATGATACTAACATGGAAAGTTCCTTTCCAGTTTGGTGGCACATCATTACTAATTGTTGTTGTTGTTGTGATGGACTTTATAACGCAAGTACAAAATCATTTGCTAGTCGAACAGTACGAGTTTTCTGGAAAAAAAGGTAATCGGCGAAGTGGTTCAAAACTAGCATTGCTGAGATAAGAGGGTTAAATATGAAAGTAAGAGCATCAGTTAAAAAAATTTGTCGATTCTGTAAGGTCGTTAAACGAAAAAGAAAGGTTCTAGTAATTTGTAAGTTTTCAAAACACAAACAAAGGCAAGGATAGGTTATGGTCACAGTATCAGGCGTCGTACTAAAGGAAAATCAGCATATTGAAATAGCGTTAACCTATATTTATGGTGTTGGACGTTCATCAGCACAAAAGATATGCGAAGAACTAACAATACCTTTTTCGAAGCGTGTCTCAGAGTTGTCTGAGTCCGATTTTGACGGTATTCGAAGTAAGATATCAAAGATGGTAGTAGAGGGCGATTGTCGTCGTCGCAAGCGGATGTTTATCAAAGCGAAGATGGACAAAGGCTCTTACCAAGGAAAACGGCACCGTTTGGGGTTACCTGTTCGTGGTCAGAACACACAGAGTAATGCACAAACTCGAAAAAAGCGTAAGCGAAGAGATGATTAATTAAGGTAGGTTTTATGGGTTCAGTTCAAACATCGACTAGAAAGTCAAAAAAGAAACTACAGTCCTCGACAGGAAAAGTCTTTGTCAAGGCAACGTACAACAATACGATTGTCACAGTCGCGACAACGACGGGGGATGTGATCGCAACAAGATCTGCGGGTCAGTATCAAAAAGGCGCAAGGAAGTCCACCGCACTTGCCGGTGAACAAGCCGCAAAGGAAGTTTCCAGGCACGTGAAACTCATGGGGCTATCAGAAGTTCACGTTGTTATCTGTGGTCCAGGACATGGCCGAGATTCAGCGGTTAAAGGTGTTGAGCTTGGTGGATTGAAAGTATTAACAATCACAGACGTTACTGGCTACCCATTCAATGGCTGCCGACCAAGAAAAGAAAAGCGAGTATAGGGAGTATTTTATGGCACGTTATTTAGGACCAGCACTGCGTAAGAGTCGACGAGTTGGACGAGACTTGTCACTGAAAAGTGGTGCAAAACCGATCACAGACAAGTGTAAATTAGAACAAAAGCCGGGTATGGCAGTTAATACCAGACGCGGTAGGCCATCTAACTACGCTAACCAGCTTGAAATGCAACAGGTGATGCGTTTTACTTATGGAATGATGAAAAAGCAATTTAAGGATTGCTTCAATAAAGCTGAAAAACAAAAGGGTTCAAC
The DNA here is from genome assembly GCA_002480165.1 of Proteobacteria bacterium UBA7821. Classification (GTDB taxonomy): domain Bacteria; phylum Pseudomonadota; class Gammaproteobacteria; order Comchoanobacterales; family Comchoanobacteraceae; genus UBA6594. Next base: position 5,498 of record DLBP01000004.1, read on the forward strand.
AGCGGATAATTTAATTATCATTCTAGAAAGTAGACTAGACAATATCGTGTATCGAATGAATTTTGCCTCGACAAGAGCGCAAGCAAGACAGTTGGTATCCCACGGTCACGTCACGGTCAATGGTAAGCTTCTTGATATTCCATCTTACCAGGTTAGCCCTGGAGATGTTGTCTCCATTCGTGAGAAGAGCCAGTCTTTATTAATAATCAAAGCAGCTCGAGAGCAAAGTGACCACAAGCAAGATTGTGATTGGGTAAAGACAAATGAGTCAGATTTGTCAGGTGTGCTAGAGTCATTACCTGACCCAACTAAATTTTATGCACAATATCAAGTTAACTTGGTAGTCGAATTGTATTCCAAATAAAGGTGATTAGATGACATTAGTAGAAGACACTCAGCAAGAAACCAGCTCTAAGCAGACAGATTTTGACATACATGATCTGTTTGACGAAATGTTGATTCCATCTGATATCAAAGTCAGCCGGAAGAGCCCAAACCACTTCATTACCACCCTCGAGCCATTCAACCAAGGCTTTGGCTACACAATTGGGCAGGCCATACGACGAATCTTGCTGTCCTCTATGCCCGGTGCTGCGGTTGTTGGTGTTGAAATTGATTCAGTTACCCATGAGTTTTCTAATATTGAAGGCGTCAAGGAAGATCTAGTTGATATTCTCATGAACCTCAAGGAATTGGCAATCAAGCAGGATGTGCGTGGAAAAAATATCCTTAATCTATCCGTGACTGGACCTTGTACTGTTACTGCGGCTGATATCCAATTGGAAACAGGGTTAGAGATTGTTAACAAGGATTTAGTCATTGCTACCATTACTGAGAATATTGAACTCAATATGAAATTACATATTGCATCAGGTATTGGGTATAAGACAGTTCAGGAACTGAAAGATCGTGGTGATATTGATGATCAGGTCGGTGTTTTGCATTTGGATGCATCATTTAGCCCAATTCAGCGAGTGGTCTACCAAGTACAGAGTGCGCGTGTTAAAAACAGAACCAATTTAGATAAATTAGTCATTGAACTGGTTACTAACGGAACAATCTCAGCTCAAGAAGCCATACATCGTGTTGCTACGATCATGCAATACCAATTGTCAGCTTTCAGTGATGTTACATTGCAACCACGTCAAGAAGCTGAAGAAGAAAATGACACGATAGACCCAATTCTCAATTGCCTAGTAGAGGACTTAGAGTTAACAGTGAGAGCTGCTAATTGCCTCAAAGCTGAACACATTCACTACATTGGTGAGCTGGTTCAGAAGGCAGAAGTTGATCTGCTAAAAACACCGAATTTGGGCCGAAAATCTCTTAATGAGATTAAGTCATTACTAGCTAAGCACGGTTTATGTCTGGGTTTACAGTTATCTAACTGGAAGCCACCTATTGAAACCAGTCGTTAATTTAAAAGACTAAGAGGACACCTATGAGACACAGAAAATCAGGTAGTGGGTTAAGTAGAGACACTGCTGCAAGAAAAGCATTAATGAGAAACATGGCCATTAGTTTAGTTGAGCATGGTGGTATTCGTACCACGCTTGCGAAAGCGAAAGCCTTGCGTCCATTCCTTGAGCCACTGATTACAAAAGCAGGCGAGAAGAATTTATCAAACTTTCGTTACCTGTTCGACCGGATTCGAAATAAAGATACTGTTTACCGCTTGATCGATACCATTGGGCCTTTTTATAAAGCACGGCCAGGTGGCTACTTGCGCATCATTAAAGATGGCTTCCGTAATGGTGATAAAGCACCTGCCGCCTACATCCAGTTCGTTGATATGCCTGCTTTGAAAGAGTCTTTTGACAAGACCAAACAAGGTGATCAGTAAAACGGGATACAAGCTGCTCATGCACCGCTTGCTGTGCTTTTTTGCCCTTGTGATACCACTGCTTGCTTCCATATCAATAGCAGATCTATCCTTGTATACCAGTGCTTCACCAAAAAGTGGCCTCGAACAAGCTGCTAAAGCGTTTATTTCCTCATGGCATGTGGTGTTTAATGAGCAACTAGATTACCAGCCACTGATAGGCACCTCATCTGAAAAATCACTCTTTTACTACACAAACATCGTATCGACAGCTCCTGACTCATTCGTATTTTATTCAAGCCCACTTTTAATTGACGATGATATTGAAATATTCGATTCTGATTATCGCGATTTAATACCCGTGGCACGGGTGATGCTCGATTACTCTGCTATCGTTGTAAGAAGACACATGTACTGGTTTTCATTCAACGATTTATTAGAGGCTTATCAGACAAATCCTGACCAAGTTGTCTTTGGTGGTGGCTCAAGAGTGAGCGGCTTTGATCACATAGTCAGTGCTTGGTTACTGCATCAAAGCAAAAATAACTCGCATCAGCAGATATACAGGCCATATCCAGGTGGAGGAGCCGCTTTATCCGCACTTAGATCAGGCGAGATTGATGTCTTAACAACCAGTCTCAGCGAAGCCTTGCCATATCATCGTTCACAACAAGTTAGAATTTTATGTACAACAGCACCTCATGTGATTGATAATATTCCTCCGTGTCATCCTGAGGTTGTTCTCGAAAACTGGCGAGGCATGTTTGTGATGAAAGATATGCCAAATGATCGATTATCTACGTATCAAGATAACATTCAGTCGGTTCTAACCAGTAGCAGTTGGCAAATACTTGAGTCAAAATATGGCTGGGTAACGGCTTATCTGGGAGGCGAGGAATTCGCTCAGTACTTATCTGCTCAGCACAGCCAGCTTGGTGCTATTAAGAGCTCTTTAGAGTGGGCTGTCTAACTGTTTGATAAGTTTGCTCTTTTATGCTATAATTACATTATTAATTACTGAGTGAAACGCGCAATGCCTACAACAAATTATTCTGGCTATGATGCACTAAATGACCTACTAGCACAGCTACAGCGTATGCATCGTCAAGATATCGTGGATTATATTAGTCAAAACTTTGACACAAGCAGTATATTTGTATCAACGACTTCCCAATTTGAAACGTCTGTTGTGGATAACTTCTGCGAACAACTCGAAACAGCTTGCCAGGCTGAGGATTGCCATTTTTTTCTCAGTGAATTCATAAAGGCAGCAAGTGATAATGAATCCACTGATGTTTATGCATACACTTATTTTCGGGGTCTCTTACCAAAACCAAATATTGATATCGCCAATCTCAATAGCAATACACCTAGCAGCCCAGATTCTATTTGGAAGAAGATATCGAATTTCATTAAATCTATATTTAATATCATATGGAATTATTTAAAAACAAACAGCGATACTAATATTCCCGATAGCGGATCACCTGTCTTGTCAACAGAATTAATTGCTAATACCCTCACATCAGATACTGATGAATTAAGAGTACACCAAGAACTATTAAATGCCATTAAGAATCAATACTCTATACCAAGTGAAATAATATACAACTCTTTTGAGTGCCCTGTTACAAATGATGATCTATTGACTCACGAGTCAGATGAAGTCCGAAAAACCGATCTTATTAGGGCTTTCAAAACCGGTTCGGAAGCTGATTTCAATCGACTCAAAGACTGCACAAAAGGTACGGATTTTAATCAGAAAGCAATGAGTTTCCCGCTCTATGAAAATCTTTTCACCCAAGAAGATCCTTCATTTTACACGACTTGGCAGTCAATTCAGTCTAATGAAATATCGCATAATGATTCGCAAGTCGAAATAAAATTAACATTACTGAATTTTAATTTCAAAGGCTGTGTTAGAGATAATTTTATTGTCACTAAACATCTCATTTTTTCTACTGGAGATGATCAGCCTAGATTGACCGTCTTTCTTCATGTCTCCCGAGATTGCTCACACTCTGGTCCCATTCAAGCGTTTATCAACAAAGAAAAAACACCAGACTCTAATAGGGCAGCTGAACATCTAGTAACATGATGACGCCTTTTTCGGTAAATCATGGTCAGTAAGATCTGTATCCCAGTACCTTTTTTCCGTATTTTCTCTCGACAATCGGATCATGGCAGTGTTAACATAAACCTTAAAAGAGGTGTTTATTTTGATTAAATCAGGTCAAGTAGCTATTGTGACAGGTGCTTCTTCTGGCATAGGGCTAGCTTTTTGCTATGCCTTAGCTAAGCGAGGGGTCAATCTGGTATTAGTCGCCCGTTCAGAAGATCGCCTGCTGGCATTATCACAAGAACTAGAGCGGGATTATGCCATATCTTCCTATGTTGTTCCACTCGATTTGTCGAGATCCGATGCTGTTTTTGAGATCAGACGAGTGGTTCAATCGTTTAAATTATCCGTTGATGTGATTATCAACAATGCTGGATTTGATGATTTTGGTGACTTTTTAGAAACCCCTTGGACAGATCATGCTTCAATGCTTCAGGCAATGTTGATTTGTCCTACCCGATTGTGCTACGAGTTTTTACCAGATATGAAGAAAAAACAAGCGGGATGTATTATTAATGTTGGCTCTATAGTCGGCCTGTTTACATTAAAACTATTCAAAAGAAGTCGGCCGCGTGTACTTTATGGTCCAATTAAATCATATCTCATAGACTATACTCGCTCTCTTAGCCGACGTTATCGAGCGGATGGTATCGTCTGCCAAGCACTCTGTCCAGGTTTAACTTGGTCAGAATTTCATCAACGCTCAGGTGAATCTGATATCTATAAACGTATCCCAAAGCGATTTTGGTTAACCTCTGAGGCAGTAGTCGATCAAAGTTTGGCAGCGCTGTCTCGAGAAAAAACCGTTGTGGTGACCGGCTGGTATAACCAACTTCTAAACCAGCTTCATCGACGGATTTTTCTTGGATGACTGATTGAATATGCTGGAACAGACACGGTGATTATATCTGCATCAATACTAGCTGCCAATTTACTTGAAATTGGCGCAGACCTGAAACGAGTCAAGTCTCTGGGTGTACAGAGAATACACTTAGATGTTATGGATAATCATTATGTACCAAATTTGAGTTTTGGTCTCGGTTTCTGCCAAGCTTTAAAGTCACAGCAACCACTGCCTGTTGAGGTCCACCTGATGACCCAGCCTGTTGAATCCACGGTTGTTCAAGCGCTCGATGCTCAGGCGGATTGGATCATTTTTCACCCAGAGACTACCAAGAGTGATTACCATAAGATAGTCGAACTAATCAGATCTGGTGGCAGTCGTGTGGGGCTCGCGTTACATCCAAATCTATCACTAGAGTGGCTAGATCAAGTAACCTGCCAGATTGATCAACTCTTAGTTATGACCGTGGTACCAGGCTTTTCTGGCCAGTCGTTCATGGATCACAGTCTTAACCGAATCAAGGCTGCACGTAGGTGGATAGATCAAACCCAAACGGCCTGTGAACTGGCCGTTGATGGTGGGGTTGGTCCCAACAATCTCTTGGCTATTGCTGATTGTGGTGTTGATGTGGCTGTGATTGGGAGTGCGCTTTTTTCAGGTGATATCCAGCAAAACACATTGAACATCAAACATGCTATGGATTCTGATGCTATCTATTGAGCGCATAGAACTGGCTAGGGCATACCAGATCATTGCTATGTTTGGGTGGGATGACTCGACTTATACTCATCTATCAATGCGGGTGCCACATTCTGATAGTTATCTAATTTATCCATTTGGTATGTTGTTTGAAGAAGTGACACCTGAATGTCTTCTCGAGGTGTCATTGAATGGTGATGTTTTAGTTGGCAATGAAGCCCACTATAACCAAACAGGCTATGTGATACACGGTAATATTTATCGCCAACGACAAGACATACAGGCAATTTTTCATTGTCATACACCAGCACAAGTGGCCGTATCAGCCACACAAGACGGTTTGTTACCGTTGAGTCAGTGGGCGCTGCATTTTTATGGTCGCATCAGTTATCACGCATACAATTCATTAGCTTTATCACATGATGTGCATGGGAAACAATTGGTTCGTGATCTTGCGGATAATTTCGTGATGCTCATGAAACATCATGGCAGCTTAATGTGTGGTAGAACAATACACGAAGCCATGTTCTACACCCATCATTTGGAAAAAGCTTGCCAGACTCAATGTCTATTGACACAGAGTCATCTTTCGCTAGACTTAATCGAGGATCACATCTGTCAACAATCTGTTAATGACCTCATACATTTTGAACAAGATTTAGGTAAGAGAGACTGGGAAGCCTATTGTCGGCAATTAACTAGGCGAAGAACCAATGCAAGTCACATCTGACTCAAATCAAGTCATTGATTGTCTCAACACCGGCGGTGTTATTGCATATCCGACCGAGTCCGTCTTCGGTATTGGTTGTGATGCACTCTGTCAGGACTCTGTAGCGCGAATATCACGCATCAAAAACAGACAGTCAAAAAAAGGCTATATTCTTTTAATACATAGCTATGAACAACTAGACCATTTAATTGATCAAAGCCATCCTAATCTTAATTGGGGTTGCATCAGAGACAGTTGGCCTGGACCGACCACATGGGTATTCCCAGCTGCTACCAATCTGCCTCACTGGCTTGTTTCAGATTGCCAGACCATCGCGATTAGAATGACATCCCATCCGATTGCACGTGCTCTTTGTAAGCAGCTTGATAAACCGCTAATATCCACCAGTGCTAACTTAGCGGGAATGCCGCCGTGTACCACTGTTCAGCAAGTGGCTGATCAATTAAGCACCGTGATAGATCTCTGTGTTTATAATGAAACATCCTGTAGTCAAGCTGCAACAACAATCAACGACGCGATAACGCTTGCTTGCTACCGTTAATATGACCTATTTGTCCATCTGGTATTTGGATCTCTGCTGATTGGTTTAATAAGTCAAGACTCTCTAGTGAGCGTGGATCGGAGGGATTAGACTCGTTATTGATATGCAGTAGGTAGCCGTTGACGACTAGGGCGTAAAGAGGGAGTGCAACACAAGGGATGAAGGTTAGAGGCGTTAATTTTGAGCACACAATTCGTTTTATCTGAGTGAGCAGTGTGATGGCTTCAGGTAAACTGCTTAGTAAAAAAGCAGCTTTCTCACCAGATGTGATGGTGTCGCATAGTATCGGATGGAGAATGATTGTTATGCCATAATTCAGGCAAATAATTCTTAAAGTAAGCGGGAGTATAGACAGGAAAAAACTGACCATGATACTCGAGAGAGCACACATGAAAAAGACAAATCGGTTTTGTCTAATGATATGAAAGGGTGGTAGAAAACAAGAGAATAGATCGAATGAGATGATTGATGGTATGGTCAAACAATACAGCTTTAGCACATCGAGTCTATCGTGTGGTATCCGCCAGGCATGGCAAACACTCCAGATTGATAAATCGAGAGCAATGGTTATTAGGCTTAATACAATGCCTAGGTAGGGGAGCTTCAGCCAAGGTGTAGCAGCCATTGTTGCTCGGAATAGCAGGTTAGGAGAAGTTATCTGACCAGATAATCGATGGAGTCTGGTGCGGTCTAATGATGATTTCATGGTGTACTCTACTTAAAGTTGACTCGATTCTCTCTGGGTGATTGTCATGAAAATAAACCAGATTTGACAAAATCCCAATCGATCTCACATTGGTTAGCTAAAACGTGTAGACAGTTGATTAAAGCAATGGGGTCCTTTATTTTTGGATTGAGTGATGCAAGACCTATTTGATTATTGGGTCTGATTTTTTTGATCATGCGTGTCAAGATGGGTTGTGGTCCAATTTCGATATGAAATAAAGGTTGATCGGGTAGTGATTCGGCTGCTTTTAGAAAATTGACGCTCTGTCTAATCTGATTTGTTAGATAATCAGCAGATATCTCATCGATACATTCTCCAGATACAGTCGAGATAATCGGGGTATTCATCCGTTTGAATTGGATACCAGACACCTCTTGGTAGAACTCATCTAAAATGGGGTCCATGTGCCTTGAGTGGAAACCATGTGACACGCAAAGTGGCGTTGTTCTAATGCGCATATTTTGGCATTGTGAATTAAACTGTTCTAGAGCCGCGTAGTCCCCAGACACGATTGTTTGCTTCTGATGATTAATACCCGCGATATCAATCGGTAAACCTTGAGCACACTCAATGGTTTTGTCTAGATCTGCGATCACAGCAACCATGCCTGATGTTTTTGGAAGCTGACCCATTAGACGCGCTCGGATGGCGACACAGTCTAGCGCACTCTCTAAATCAAGCGCACCGGCAAAACAGGCAGCGGCAATTTCACCAATACTATGCCCAATCAAATAATCTGGTTGAATACCGATCTGTTGCCATAAAGAAGCAAGTGTATAGGCAGCCATAAATAGACAGGGCTGTGTATTCTCTGTTCGGTTGATAAGATCGACGTTTGACCCAAATAAGACCGCTAAACAATCAATGCCATGCTTAGCCAGTAGGTAGTCGTGACATCGATGGATTGTATTTCTCACATCAGATGAGCTCTGGTATAAATCACGCAACATACCATGGTATTGCGATCCTTGCCCCGTGAACAAAAAGGCAATATTCCGATTAGGTTGAGGGAGGTTTACCGTTAGTTGGGCTAGCGCTTCAGACAGTTCTCCGGGTGTCATACCTGCTGCGATGCTATATAAGTTATCTGTGTGATGACCAGTGGTTGGGCTAGTCTTATGGTTGTCTGGGTCTGACGAAATGCGTTGCTTGGATGGTTCACTGATTATTTTCAGATAAACGGGTAAGGTACTTGTTGATTGACTCATCATATGCTCAATAACCATCGTTCTCCATTCCAGCATGCAAGTGGATACTCCTTATCCGGTATGTCGACAGCTAAGGTGGTAAATAAGTTATCGATGTGCATGAGTTGATCGTATGCGTTACTTGCCAGTGGTTGCAATAAGTTATACCAAATAATTGGTGATGCTTTTAAGTGGATGTTACCAATTAGGATTTTTTGATCTGGCGTATTGGCCTGCCAGGATTGGTAGCTGTTCCACAGTTTGATGATTAATAGACCTTCAGGGATTTCTTTATGTGCGATTAGGGCTGGCGGATTATATTCATATAAGGCTGGAAAAATCGGTTGGCTAACTAGATCAATTTGGTTAAAGAGGTTGAATATGCGCGATAGAATATTAGGGTTTTCGTCATATACATGCCATTGATCGGCAGACAATTTTTCTTTAACCATGGTGATATTTCCTACCAAAAGCACATTTAAAGGATCAGATTGATAGCCCAGTCGGTTGGTTCGAATTGGGGCTAGGGTTGTGAATACTTCAGATGCGGTCGATAGTTCTTGGTATGAGTTTTGTTGCTCGATGGTTGACTGTATGCTTTTGATCGGGTTGATTATTACCAGTAGCATCACACTCATTGAGACCAGTATCAGCATGGATGAGTTGAAGTTGATAGTTAGCTGATTGGATGTTGGCTTGGACAGTGCTAGCTCATATATGTGGTGTATACAAGACGCGATCAAAATACTAGACAGAACATCAATAAACCAATGTTCACTCAGCAGCATGCGGCTCAGACAAACTGCTAGGATTAGACAAGTCGCTAAACGGTTTTGCCATATTTTAATTTGACTCTGCCAGCTAGTGAGGGTGAAGAGAAACATTGAAATCAACCCAACATGCCCACTTGGGAATGAATGCTGGTCAAAATCCATGTGAGATATTAACCAAAGAGAAGGATTAGTTAGGTCTGGTCTTGGTGATACGATAAGCTGCTTGAGTGATAAAATAACGATGACAATTATTAGCATCTTGGCACCCAGATGCACTGCTGTCCTGAATTGTTTCTGATAGATCAGTATACTACCCACAATAATCGTACTCATGCACAATGTCAGTCGATCGGCAATATTAGAAATGATCACAGCAGCTTGAATTGAACCTTTTGTTTGGAAACTGACCGCCAAATGTCCGATGATGTTATTCAAATCATCAACATGTTGTCGCGTCATCATGATGATTAACAACATCACTCCAGTGACACAGCTGATCACGACGTGTTCAAGGTGATTGGGGTTTTGGCCGATGTAAGTAGCAAGCTTACTGATCAGTAGGTGACGTTTCCTAGTGACTTCGTACATCATGATGACAGCGATCGCAACCACAATGTAATGAGTTATCACGTGGGCTGGAATATTCATGGAAAGTGCACCAGCCAGAACACCCGGTGTTAAGTAAGCTAAACTCCACAGGCCGGCAGATGCAATGGCAGCCAGTGAAAAAGGGACTGGTTTTAAACCAAGGATACCAGTGAAAAATGGGACAGAGCTTCTCATAGGGCCAACAAATCGTCCAATAACCACACAGTAAGAACCATAGCGTTCAATAAAATGCTCAGCGGTGACTACGTGGTGATGGTTTGTCAAAAACCATTTCCAATTTTTAATTGTTGATGCGTATATGCGTCCTATCCAGAAGCTAGCGACATCACCGATGAGTGCTCCTAAAAAGGTACAGGAGTAGGTTGTTAGGGCTGGAAGTACTCCATTACCAATATACAAGCCAATGAATGGTATGACAATCAGGCCGGGTATGATCGTTCCCACAACAGGCATGGCCTCTAAAAATGCAAATGTGAATGCAAAGAAATAGCCCCACCCATGATTGTTGGCGATTAGAGCACTAATGCCAGCTAGCCACTCATTCATGAAGTGCCTCAGCTTGCTGATCGGCATGGTAGGAAGACCGAACGAATGGCCCGCTAGCAACATTTTTGAAGCCAAGTTTTAGACCGATTGTTTCGAATGTGGCAAACTGCTTGGGTGTGACATATCGCATCACCGGGTAGTGGTGTTCGCTGGGTTGTAAATATTGACCGATTGTAACCATGTCTACATCATGCTGTCTAAGGTCGTGTAAGACTTCTTCAACTTCTTGATCGGTTTCTCCAAGTCCAACCATAATTCCAGATTTAGTGGGTGTGTTGGGATGTTGTGATTTGTACTGTTTTAGTAGATTGAGTGAATGTTGGTAATCAGAGCCGGGTCGGGCGGCTTTGTAGATACGCGGAACGGTTTCAATATTATGATTGAATACGTCAACGGGTGTACTGATGAGGTTGCGAAGAGCCAGCTCTAGGCGTCCTCGAAAATCTGGCACTAAAATTTCAATGATGACGGACTGGTTAATTTGGCGAAGAGACTGAATACAAGAAGCAAAATGTGATGCACCGCCATCACGAAGGTCATCGCGGTCAACAGATGTGATGACCACATGTTTTAGTCCCATTGCGTGAATGGTTTGAGCCAATCGGATTGGTTCGCCTAGATCTAATGCATTAGGCCGGCCATGGGCAACATCACAAAAACTGCATCGTCTTGTACATTTATCACCCATAATCATAAAACTAGCAGTGCCTTTACTAAAACATTCGGGTAGGTTAGGGCACTGAGCTTCTTCGCAGACGGTCACGAGTTTCATTTGTCGAAGTTTTTTTTTCAAGGCTACCATCGCTTCTTGCGGTGGTAGTTTGATTTTTAACCACTCTGGTTTTTTTAGTTTAGGTTTAGACTCAACTTTAATGGGTATTCTCGATAGCTTGTCTTGCCCGCGTTGCTTGTTCATAATATTGATCCTGAATAGAATAATACGTATTTGCTTTCGATATTCGTGCAACCAGTTTCTGCACGATGTGACTTGCGACTGTATCTATATTGATGTCAGAAACATATCTTTGTAATGATACCACCTTTAAATCAGGATGACCACAAGTATCGATATCATCAAACGGTTGCAAACAGCTGTCAAGTACGTTGATACTCAGACCATGGTAACTACAAAAACGTTTAATTCTCAGGCCAATAGAAGCAATTTTTTGCTCATCTATATAGACGCCTCGAGCACTTGGGTTACCATAAGCAGGTAAGCTTAAATCAGCCAAGTAATCGATGACCGATTCCTCAAGTATATTGACCATTTGATGAGGGCTGAGGTGCTGTTGTTTGAGATCAATGAGTGGATAGATAATTAACTGCCCAGGGCCATGGTATGTGATCTGGCCGCCACGATCAGTTTTAATCACAGGAATACCAGCTATTACCTGGTGCTTATCTGGCGTTGAGTGGCCAACGGTATAAGTGGCCGTGTGCTCTAGTATAATGATTTTGTCAGGATGATTATGCGTCCGATTCGCTGTATAATCACGCATCGCTTCGACAGTTTCAGAATAGTTTTGACAACCTAAGTGTAGAATTTGTAGCGATCGACTCATTTACTTTAAGTAATACTGCGTCAGTTGGTGGGCCCAATATTTAGCCTGCTCTTTTTGGCGGGTTAACCAACCACCTAACTCAACGTTGTCTTTTGCAACAATTTGGCTTGACGTTAGGGGAATCTGATCAAGAGAGACCGTCATAGTCCCAACGGGTTGGTTTTTTTCGATGGGCGCAGTTAGTTTTGGGTTAACAACAAGGTCCACTCGAACCTGTTGGGTTGCTGATTTGGGGATGGTCGCCACAATGGGTTGTTTGGGAGAGACTGCCAACATGGTTTCTTGACCAAACCAGACACGTGTCTGTTCAAGGACTTCATCTTCTCCAAATAGCTCGATGTTATCGAATTCTCGATAGGCGTAGTTAATCAATTTCAAGTGATCATCGTAACGTGCTTTTTCATTCGGTGCATTCAGTGTCACGATAATGAGGCGTCGACCGTCTCTGAGAGTAGAGGATGCTAAGCAATAGCCTGCTTGTGAAGTAAACCCTGTTTTAATGCCATCTGCATCGGGAGTCATGTACAGTAATCGGTTTCGATTGCTTTGCTTGATATCATTGTATGTGAATGATTTTTGTTTGTACCAGTCGTAGAGATCTGGGAAATCCTGGATGAGTGAACGAGATAACAATGCCAAATCATACGCGGTCGATAGCATGTCGTCTGTATGCAAGCCCGTTGGGTTAGAGAAGTGTGTATCGAACATACCAAGCTGTTCGGATTTGCTATTCATTAGTTTGGTAAAGTTATCGGATGTGCCTGAGATAAATTCAGCCATGGCGACTGCTACATCGTTACCAGATGACACGATAATCCCCTGTACGGCATCATGTCCTTTAATGGTCTGGTTGTTTGAAATAAACATTTTGGAACCATCCATATTGGCAGCATAAGGCGAGACTGCTATGTCGGTATCAAAATTAAAGACATTACTTGTGTATGCTTCAGAAGCAATATACATCGTCATCATTTTGGTCAAGCTGGCAGGAGGCATTTTTTTTTGGCTGTTTTTATCGAACAACACAGCGCCAGTATCAGCATCAATAACAATGGCAGACTCTGATATGATCGCAGGTTTAAATCGACTATAGGATTCGAGGGACATGACGTTTTCTGCGTACAGTGTTGAAGCGATTACGCATAATGCTAATTTTGGCCAAACTCGATTGAAGATCATCTCATTTCCTATATCGTAACTACTCATGATTCTATTGAAATTGTCACTTAATAGCAACAAAATTGTCGTTTTACTTAATAGATTGATGATTAACCATCACTGATAGCCCGAATGCATCGTGAGACAACTATCTTGGTAATCCCTAACTCTCTGAAAGAGCGATCTCGATTGATGACATCTGTGGCAGTGGATTCAATCCTCCTCAAGTCATTGACCTGGGCGTGCCGCTTAGCTTGTTAAAAACAGGGTGGTGATAGATAGCATTGATTGTATAAACATGTTAAGCTTTGAGGGATAAATTTTATTGGTTACATTGTGTTAAACAAAAAACGCCGCCCATACTGGGTTATCGGACGCCATGCTGTCGAGCTTGTGCTATCCAAGCAGCCAAAACGCATCAGATCTATCTATATGTCTGATCGAATTAATCTGTCAGTGCCTAGACATTTATTGCATTGCGTCACACGTGTTGATTATCACAAGCTTACTGACATGACACAGTCTGATAGTCATCAGGGTATGGGGCTGATTTGTGAGCCGCCGTCTTGTTCAGATCAGCAGTTATTGACTGATATAGAGCAGCGTGGCGGGCGTTACTCCATGCTGGTATTAGACAACATTCAGGATCCATCGAACCTCGGGGCCTGCTTAAGAACAGCTGCTGCGATGGGGGTTGATTCGGTAGTCATGACAAAACAAAAGAGTGCAGCGATCACCGCGACTGTCACGAAAGTCTCTTGTGGCGCAAGTGAAGTTTTACCGATCTTAGCCGTGGCAAATCTAGTGCAATGGGTTAAACGGTGCCAGCAATTGGGTATTTGGTTTTATGCAACATCAGAACATGCACAACAGTCTTTGTATGCCCACGAGGTTGGTACGCATGCAATCGGTTTGGTCATGGGCAATGAGCAGACAGGTATCAGTCCGTTGCTGTTAAAAACCTGTGATTACGCTGTATCCATTCCAACGAACCCTAAGATGCCAAGTTTAAATGTATCTGTGGCAACTGGTATCGCGTTAAGTTTTTTGAAAAAATAAACATTATCCTCTTGAATATATTGAAATATGTGCTATATAAATAATATAAGTATGGAGGGTAGCCAATGAAAAAATATATCTCTTGTGTTGCTAGCTCTGCAGTTGCATCATTTTACATCAGTGAATTGCAGTCAAAAAACACACCAAAAATGCACTGTTATAAAACCATTACAAACACATCAGCACGTCTAAAAGAATCTGACATCGTCTCGAGTCCAAGTGGCCGACTGGGTCACGATCTGGCTGGTAGTGTACACACAGCAAAAGAAAATCGATTGGCTCGTTACATTAAACGGCTGGTCTCTGAGTTGCATATTATTCATGAAATGAATCGAGAAATGGACATTGTGCTTGTTGCCAATGCCAAGTTAATCGGTTTGATTAGAAAAGAACTTCCAACATCACTTAGCCAGTCGGTTATCCTTGAGGTAGAGAAGGATTACGTGTCATTACCTGTTGATGAGTTGACTGGTCATCTCAGAGACTTGTTATACCCTGTGTTGAAAAGTGCTTAATGTAGTCCTGGCATAGAGTAGATATATCGCCTGCACCTTGGAAGATGACTACGGTGTCTTGGTTGGCAATTGATTGGATTCGATCAAACAAGACCGTTTTATTTTGGCAATAAAAGCATGATGGATGTTTGTGTAGGGTTTTGATCTTTGAGACCAAATCTGTACTGTGGATAGGGTAGTTTGTTTCAGACTCGCTTGCAGCGTAGATATCGGTGACCAAAATATGGTCACTGTGTGACAATGTTTTTGAAAACGCATCGAGCAATCGCAGCGTCCTACTTAACCGGTGAGGTTGAAAAATGTGGATAATCCTTTTTGATGGCCACATTTCTTTTGTTGCAGCAATGGTTAGATCGATCTCTGTTGGGTGGTGACCATAATCATCTATGATAATCGGCCCTTTACCGTCGTTTTGGTAGGTTTCGAAGCGTCTTTTAACACCACGAAAGTTAGCAAGAGCTGTGTTTATGGTGTTGATGTCAATTCGGTGTTCAAGTGCGGTAACAGACGCTGCAAGCAGGTTGTACGCGTTGTGTAAGCCAGCTAATTGGTGTGATATTTTCGCTAAGGTTGTCTGTTTTTTCATAATGGTAAGCGTGTTGTTTTTTTTGATACCAAAGTAATCTGCTGCTGGATCAATTAGGCTAAATGTAATTGTTCGTTGCTTGACGTGTTGTATGACTGTTTGCGTGGTTGGGCAGTCTATATTTGCAATGATTATCCCATTAGGGCTAAGTTTTGTTAAGAATTTCTCGAAGGATTGGATTAATTGATCAAATGAATGATCGTGGTTTTCGAGGTGATCGTCATCAATGTTTGTGATGACGGCCACATCAGGACTGAGGTGTATAAACGACTGATCGCTCTCATCTGCTTCAACAATTGCATAGGTCTGCTTGCCACTTTGAGCATGGAGATTGTTACCAATGATTTGGCCACCAATGACGATAGTTGGTTCCAGAGCCGCTTCTATGAATACTGAGCTGATTAAGCTTGAAGTCGTCGTTTTTCCATGGGTACCACAAATGGCGATATTGGTATCTGCCGTCATTATTTTCGCTAAGGCTTCTGCGCGGTGAACAATGGGGATGCGATGTTTCTTTGCCGCGAGTAACTCAGGGTTACTTGGATGGATTGCACTGGAGTAGATGACTTGTTTGCATTGTGCCACGTGATCGGTGTGGTGTGATGCGTAAACAGTCACGCCTAGCTCAGTTAGCTCATCTAGTAACGGGCTTTGACTGGTGTCAGAGCCCGTTACTGTTAAGCCTCTTTGAGCCAATATCTTGGCGAGAGCGCTCATTCCTATGCCACCAACTCCGATGAGGTGAGCATCTACTTGTGCCATATTCTTGGTTAGTTAACGGTTTGATTCGGTATTTGTTTCGTACTAACTTTGAGACGACCTTTGTTGTCTTGCCCAATGATTTTCACATAAACCTCTTGGTTTTCAGTGAGATGCTCATTGATGTCATTGACTCTATTCTCAGAGATTTCTGAGATGTGTAAAAAGCCAGTTTCACCATTTTTGAAAGCAATAACAGCACCGAAGTCTAGTAGGCGCGATACACTACCTGGGTAACATTTGCCTGTTTCAAGCTCGCAAGCAATATCCTGGATTGCTGAGATTGCTTGATCTGACTGATCTTTATCGTTTGATGATACTTTAACCGTTCCATCATCACTAATGTCTATATCAACATTATAGGTTTCAGTCAGCTCTCGAATCGTTACACCACCTTTACCAATGATGTTGCGGATCTTGTCTGGATTGACGTTGATCGTACTGATTCGCGGTGCGTAATCTGACAATGTCGGTCTACTTTCAGAAATAGACTGATCCATTTTATCTAATATACCCAGTCTGCCTGCTTTTGCTTGAGCCAGCGCCTTTGACAGGATTTCACGGGTAATGTTGTCGGTTTTAATGTCCATCTGTAGGCCAGTGATACCATCACGGGGTCCAGCAACTTTAAAGTCCATGTC
>DLBP01000002.1:0-3343 GCA_002480165.1 Proteobacteria bacterium UBA7821
TACTGGGGTTATAACCGTCAGAAAGTTAACCAGCTATTCTGGGATATGCTTATAAAAGAGATTGACATCCACACGTTCCCAAATACTGTTTACAACGGCATTATCAGTGTGTCAACAGACGTCAGAGTGATGCCGACAGAGCTCCCAATATATCCTGCTGAAAACAGCTATATGGTGGATCACTTTCAGTTGTCGCAAATTAGTTTTAACACGCCAGTTAAGGTGCTGCACACGGCTCAGAGCCGGAAGTGGCTATTGATTGTCTCTGGGCAGGTCTTTGGTTGGGTTAAGTCCGCTGAAGTTGCTAAGATTAGGGAGTCTGATCAGGCTATTTGGCTATCACAAGAAAACTGGGCTGTTATGTTAGATGATACTTACCCTGTTACTTGTGGTGGTAACTGGTACTTTAGTACAAGAATCGGTCAAGTTTTTCCAGTCAGTTCAGATGGTATTTTGATTCATAAGAAGATGTCTTCTGGTTATGCTAAGATGTTGACTTGTCATGTACCGACAACTATTTGTCAGGAATTCCCCTGCCGTATTGATCACGACGTTTGGTTTGCATTGATCCAAAAGTTTTTATTTCAACCATATGGATGGGGTGATGTTTACGGCCTTCGAGACTGCTCAAGGCTGATTGTTGATCTCTATGCTTGTTTTGGTATTTGGCTACCAAGGTTGTCTTTTGATCAAGCTAATTTAGCAACAGTGGTTACGATTCCTGTACAAGTTGACCACAGAAAAGATTGGATTGTGAAGTATTGTCGGCCAGGTGAATCAATTTTATATATGCCTGGTCATGTAGTGCTCTATATGGGAGAGGTCGATGGTGAGGCCATTATCTTGCAAACCATCTTAGGTCCAAAAAATTCTGGTTATATTATTGGTGAATCTGCGCTTATGTCACTTGATTTCGATAGTGGCTTGGGAGATCACTATGCGACCTTTTTGAACCGCATCACCCGAGTTATTGGCGTGAAGTAGGCCATAGAGATTATTAGCCAGTCGAATAAAACGCTTGACATTATGACCAATTCGCCTGTATGATACTGACGTTACTAGGAGAAATTTGATGAAGAGAACGTTTCAACCAAATAATCGCAAGCGGTTAAAAAAGCATGGTTTCCGTGCACGTATGCAGACAGCAGGTGGTCGAGCAGTTATAGCAGCACGCCGAAGAAAAGGACGAGCTCGTTTAGCCGCATGAGTTTAACATACCCAAAGTCTGCCCGGATTAGATCGAAAAAACAATGGCAGTCTTTTTTTAAAGGTGCCAAATCGCATCAAATACACAGCATGGGATTTTACTTCAGTCAGACTGATGCCAAGCCAAGGCTGGGCATTGTTGTTAGAAAATCAGTCATGTCTAAAGCAGTAGACAGAAATCGATTCAAGCGTTTGCAGAGAGAATATTTTAGGCATCATCAGCCTCTACTACATTGTTACGATGTCGTTGTGGTGGCCAAACCATTTAGTCAATCTGCCAGCGGATCCATACTCAGCATGCAGACCGTCAGCGATAATTGGGATGCTTTTGTTGAGCTAATCAGGGCATATAATACACGCATGCAATAGGGGACAGAAATGCAGCAAAGCCAATTAAGAGATCTATACATTATTGTGATTGCTGTGATGGCTGTATTAGCCTATCAGCAGTGGTTTAGAGCTGACGATCAAGCGCTCGCCTCTAAGGCGCTCAACGATGCGATGGTTAGTACGGTTTCCCCCAGTCAATTAATTGAGGGCTATCCAGAAAAGCTTATCGAAGTGGAGACCGATGTTTTTCAGGTGTTTATCAACCCAGTTGGTGGCGAGATCGTCGATGTCAAGCTGTTAAAGTTTGAGAAAAACTTAGGTCAAAATGATTCTGTTGAAGTGCTCTATACAGCAGATAATAACAATTACATAGCTGCAGCTGGAATTGGTGGAGTGAATGGTAGCAAAGGCGATCGCTTAAGAACTTATTCAGCGTCAGAAACGTATTACAAAATGGGCCCAGATGGTCGCTTAATTATAGAGTTAACCAACTCTGGAGACGATGATATCGTGACTCAAAAACGCTACCATTTTGTCGCAGGGTCGTATGCTATTGGCGTTGAAACAGAGTTTATCAACCAGTCCGATCAGGTTTGGGAAGGTAGAGCTTACGAAGAGATACGTTCTATTCAGGTGTTGCCTAAAGAGGTTAAGCCGGCAAACTATTGGCCAGGTAACGTCAGTGAGTCTGATAAAGGTAGTGGCGTTGTTGGTATGAAGACCTATGCTGGTGCTTCATTTGGATCAGAGATCAATCGATATAAGAAGTTGCCTTATGCTGATATTCAAGCGGGGTCAAAATACAACAACGATGTCATTGATTGGGTTGCCATACAACAAAAGTACTTTCTGACAGCATGGATTCCAAGTTTTGTTCACAATGGTGAATCTTATCTTTACACTTACTGGATCAATAATTCGGTGAGTTTAGACCATCTGAATCAGCAAATTGAACAAGGCTTTCGAGTTGGGGCGCAGTCAAGACTGTTGCGTATAGAGCCAGATCATGACTATACAGCACGAGCAACGTTGTATGTTGGTCCGGAAGACATGGCGTCTTTAAAGCAGATATTCAGTGGGCTAGAATTAACGGTAGATTATGGCTGGCTATGGCTTATCTCACAAAAGATATTTTTATTACTTGAAGTGATACATGACTACATACCAAACTGGGGCTTGTCGATTATTACCATCACGGTATTAATTAAGTTATTATTTTACAAGTTGTCCTCAAGCAGCTATCGCTCAATGGCCAGGTTGAAGGAGCTGAAGCCGCGTTTGGATGACATTCAAGAGCGTTATAAGGATGATGCAATGGCTAAGAATCAAGCTATGGTCGAGTTGTATCGAAATGAAAAGGTCAATCCATTGGGTGGTTGTTTGCCGATGTTAATACAGATACCGATATTCATGTCACTGTATTTTGTTCTAATTGAGGCAATACAGTTAAGGCATGCTGATTTTCTTTGGATCACTGATTTATCGACCTATGATCCATTGTTCATTCTGCCAGTCTTGATGGGGGCGTCAATGTATCTACAGCAGCGAATGTCGCCTCAGCCGTCAGATCCTGTTCAGGCTAAGATGATGATGGTTTTTCCTGTTGTTCTGTCTGCTATGTTTGCCTATCTTCCTTCAGGTCTGGTTTTATACTGGTTTGTTAATAACGTTTTATCGTTGGTACAACAGTATGTTGTTACCAGACAAGTAGAAGATTAGTAGACAGTTACAAATAATATAATAGTTCTTTAAGCTGGCGAGAGGATTTGAACCCCCGACCGGCTGATTACAAATCAGCTGCTCTACC
>DLBP01000002.1:3657-7085 GCA_002480165.1 Proteobacteria bacterium UBA7821
TGCTCTACCAACTGAGCTACACCAGCTTATTTCGTCATTCTTAACTAAATGTCTTCTTTTGTCAAATGTTATTTTATGTTGTTTTAAAATTGTATTATTTCATAACAAATAGATAGATATCCTCGTTATTTTAATATAACATAGTAATTATTGATCATTTTTAGGAGGGGCTTTATGGCATCGAGAATAGAACAGTCGGATGCAGAAGAGATAGTGCAGCCTGATGCGAAGAGAATTGTTCGGTCTGATATAGTTCGTCTGGTATTCAAGATGATGGCTGGTCGAATGGAACTTGAAGAGGTCAAGAATTCTCTTGATGTTTTCACGAAAATTGTTGGCCATTCGCTGTCTACAGGTGAGAGAATAGAAATGAGAAACTTCGGCATACTGTACAAGCGTATACTGGGTGCTAAGAACTCACACTGTCCGAGAACACTTCAGAGAAAAAGAACAAAAGGTGGCGTGACGATCCGTTTCAAAATGGGTAAAAGCTTGAGAGAGTCGTTGAAACAATTAGGCGAAAGTGAACATCGCAAGGAAGACGATGTTAGTATCGTTGAGTGATTTAAGCTTATAATCTCTGAGAATTCAGGCTAATCAATTCATGTAGCCATTGAGAGTACTCTTCTAGCTGTTTTATTTCAGTCTTTCTTGCTTGTCTACACCAATCTTGGATGGATAACAGAAGCTCTGATTTTTTTATCTTATTGTTGTGCATCAGTTTGCTTAGTTGTTTTCTATGCTGATATATCGTGTTTAAAATCGGCTGTGTCTTGAGTATTTTTTCTAGTTTTGTAAGTTTGTATTTAGCTAGGAAATTAGATTCTCGGTGTAGCCATCTAGACAGTTGATGTCGTGAAATGCGATGCCTGCTAAAAAGATCTTTGGGTACACTGTTATGAACTAGATGGTAAATAACTTCTTTACGGTATCGGTCAATAATATTCATCTTACATTTAGTAATCAATGTTAGAATTTGATGCTCAGTATCTGCGTCGCTTGGCATAAGAGGAATGGTTCGTTTGATTTTGGCAAGACCTAAACAGCATAGCATCTTAATATAGACGTAGCCCAAATCAAATTCAAACCATTTGACTGATAGTTTTGCAGAGTCACTGTAGGTGTGATGATTATTATGCAGCTCTTCTCCACCAATCAGAATGCCCCATGGTATGATATTCGTTGATGCATCAGGTGGCTCAAAGTTTCTGTAGCCAAAATAATGTCCAAGGCCATTGATCACACCCGCTGCAAAAAAAGGTATCCACACCATTTGAACCGCCCATACGATTGTCCCGCCTACTAAGCCAAAAAGCCCTAAGTCAATGCATAGCATGAGTATAATACCCAGAAAATGATAGGGCGTGTAGAGTCTATTTTCTATGAGATCGTTTGGTGTTCCTTGTCCGTATTTCTCAAGAACCTCACTACATTTTGCACTGGATCGATATGGACGAACACCAGCCCAGAGTATGTTATGTATCCCAAAATGAATCGGGCTGTGTGGATCATGCTCTGTTTCAACTTTTGCATGGTGCTTTCTGTGAACCGCAACCCATTCCTTGGTGACCATACCTGTAGTCAACCACAGCCAAAACCTAAAAAAGTGACTGACAGATGGAGCAAGCTCTAATGAACGGTGTGCCTGATGTCTATGTAAAAAGACAGTAACGCTGATAATGGTAATGTGTGTTAGGACCAAACAAACGGCCATCAATGACAACACACTGCAGTTTACTAGTCCCCATAAGAATAAGTTTGACACAATTACCCCCATTTTTTTCATAATATCACACAGAATACAAGGTTACTAATGCTAATTGTTTTTATGATGACTTATGCCATCAGAAAAGATCTTTTACCCCAAATTCACCGAGTCAATTACTTGTACGCAGCTTAAAAGGTGGTCATATAAGTAATGGGAACCAGATACTGAATTTCACAGTTTATTGTCGAGCTTTAATCGGTTTTTTTTATTTTGTGATCTAGCAAAAAGTTGTTTACATTAGGTTAGGTGATACGCATTTCAATCAAGTCGTTACTACTATACCAGTGATCTTCGTCGTATGTGTCAATTAATTATATTAAAGCTCTAGCCAAGGTTATCGACTGGTATCCTTTTACCAGGTGATAGATCTGATTGTCAATGTGTTAAAATGTTAAGTTGTTCCGATGCCTTGCTTATCGATTTAAGCTCTGTTACTCTTAATCAGAAAAGGCGGCTTTGTCTATGTTAGAGCATGAAAAAACTGTTGCGCAGGTAGTGTCAAATACAGTTGTTGGCACGGTAATCAGTTTGGCAGTTATAGGTGTTTTTGCTTATAAATGTTCTAGATCCATTAGAAAAAGAAGGCGGATTGAGTCTGCTGAAGATCAGGGGTTTTTATTAATAGAGTCTTAGTTGATTTAGATAATGCCTTAGTTAACGATTATTATGCTTCTGTCACTCGGTATTTGTTATTCAAAATTAGTGTGCAAAAGATTGTTTTGTTAACAGTAAAACTAAAAGCAAGCGGCTATAGGCGAGAGCCCAATTACTACGCTTGGTAGATCATGGACGAATACACACGAATGGTTAGTCTAGGGCCGTGTAATTATAGGAGGATTATTATTCTCATTACACAACATTGAGGCTCGCTTTTTTTCTATCTCGATATACAAACTCATGTCAGATAGTGGTGCTCCATTTAAGTATGTCGAAATGTACCATATCCCATAATCAGGTACTCGTGTTCTCTGAAGTGTTCTTGGACAGCTTAGTGTGTTTCTATTATTCCATAAAGTTCCGATTTCAGAAACAAATTGCTTAAAATTCGCAGATAAAAATTGTTCTGCATGTTTGTTTGTATTGAGTGCCTGAAGCACAATTTTAGGGTCGTTTTTTTGACTGTCAGTTAAATGTTGAAGCATAAGGCCATTTTCATTGACGATATCTAATATAAAATCTAGATTACTTCTTAATGAGTCTGAAGCATACAACAGTGCCCTGCCATTTTGATTCACGGCAGTTTTGACTATTTCTGGATCAGCTTTTAACTCGTCAGATGCATACATGAGTTGCCAGCCACATCGACTGACCATATTTAAGACAAAATTTCGATTGTCTTTCAACGTTTGTGAAGCATATTCAAGCGACTTGGTTGTTAAGATAACATCGATGTCATTTTTTAAATTTAATGAGGCAAACTGGATAGCCCTGCGATCTTGAATCCCGGCAGCTGTGACAACAGTTTTGTCATCTTTTAACTGGTTAGAAGCATACCTGAGTGCGGTACCATCTTGATTGATAGCAGTCATGACAATGTGTCGATTATTTTTCATTGCAGGAGAAGCATATTCAAGTGAACGAGCCATCTGGAGTACGGCAGCTGTGACTATTTCTGGATCATCTTTTAACTCGTCAGAAGCATAGTAGAGAGCTAGGCCAT
>DLBP01000029.1 GCA_002480165.1 Proteobacteria bacterium UBA7821
TTCTTCATTAAAAAACTGTTGAATTCTTTGTATGCGTGAAGATTTATCTTTGGGTGAAATAGATTTGCGTTTTTTTATCTCGATATAAAGATTCATGAAATCCAATAAAGTCTGGTTAGCCGCCGGTATGTTTCTTAGAGCATCGTTGGCTACACTGGTAGTTCCCCAAGTTGTTGGCGCACCTTGCTTAATTAAATCCTTTAATTCGTGGAGTATTTTGATCTGTTTTTTTAATTCCTTTGATTGGGCTTTCATAATGGCTCTCCTCATCGATTCAACTTGTTTTTAGTTAGGATGGCGTGCTCACGTCAAGACTGTCTGGTGTTGCTAAGCCAATGCCAACTGTTAGTCGCATTATAAGTCTTTTACCGCCATCTGATGTTCTCTATTGATTGAATGGCTCGAATCGACTCATAACCAGTCCCTACTTAATCTGCCAACTCCTATATTGTGTCTATAGCACATCTTTTCTAAAAATCAACTGCATCATTGATTTAGTTGCAAAACCTTGATAATCTATGAGCGAATATAAAGTCAATGCAAGAGGGATTAAATCATGGGTAATCATCTAGTTTCGTTGGAGCATGAAATCCTCGCTTACTGGAAAGAAAAGAAACTATTTAAAGCATCTCTTGATCAAAACAAAGATAACCCACCCTGGATTTTCTACGATGGGCCGCCATTTGCAACAGGAACACCACATCACGGGCATATTTTAGCCTCAACCATCAAAGACACACTCGGTCGCTACCATAGCCAAAACGCTCGGCTTGTCGAGCGTCGATTTGGCTGGGATTGCCATGGTGTCCCCATAGAACACGAGATTAATAAACAACTTGGATTGACATCTGAACAAGCACTGAAAAAGTTAGGCATCGAAGGGTACAACCACGAATGTAGAGGCATCGTACAACGCTATACCGATTTATGGCAACAGACTATCGAGCGAATTGGCCGCTGGGTTGACATGGACAACGACTACAAAACCATGGACCCAAATTTTATGGAGAGTGTGTGGTGGGTATTTAAGCAGCTGTGGGAGAAAGACTTAGTCTACCAAAGCATCAAAGTAGTCCCTTTCTCAACAGCCCTCGGAACCGGGCTGTCTAATTTTGAAGCAAGTAGTAACTACCAAAACATACAAGACCCATCGATAATTGTACTCGTAGTAGACCAACAAGATCCAAATCTTCACTATGCCATTTGGACCACCACACCTTGGACACTACCAAGTAACCTGTTAATCTGTGTGAATCCCAATGAAGACTATGTCACACTCCAAGAGAAAAATAGTGACCGAAAAATCGTTATCGCTCAAGCTAGAATGGGACAATTCCCACAGATAGATCAGTTTGAAATCATCGACAAAATCACAGGGAAATCACTAGTTGGCAAGACCTACCAGCCCTTATTTGATTACTTCAAAACTGCCACTGATCATGAGCCTGTCTTTAGAATTGTTGCCGATGACTATGTTACGATGTCAGATGGTACAGGCATGGTTCATCAGGCACCAGCATTTGGTGAGGACGACCTTCGAATCGCTAAAGATAACCAGATTAACTACCACCCCTGCCCCATCGATGACGCAGGTAAATTCAATGCAGACATTCCTGAGTTGAAAGGCTTGTACTTCAAAGACGCTGATAAACTCATCATTAAAATGCTCAAAGATCAAAACCGACTCTATGATCATCATGTTATTGAACACAGCTATCCATTTTGCCCTCGATCTGACACACCACTCATCTACAAAGCCATACCCTCTTGGTTTATACGTGTTACCGCCATAAAAGACAGACTAATCGAAAACTGTGACACCATTAACTGGCAGCCCAGCCACATCAAATCAGGACGATTTGGCGAGTGGCTAAACAACTGCCGTGACTGGGCAGTGTCGAGAAATCTATCTTGGGGAAATCCGATCCCAATTTGGGTCAACGACCAGACCAAGAAAACGATATGCATCGGATCGGTTGAAGAGCTCAGACAGTACTCGAAAATACGCGTCAAAGATCTTCATCGAGAACACGTTGACACCATCACTTTCTCAATACCTGGTGAACCAGGTATCTATCATCGGGTTGAAGAAACACTCGACTGCTGGTTTGAGGCAGGCTCAATGCCGTATGCACAGCACCATTATCCATTTTCTAATAAAAAAGAACTCAGCAGCATGTTCCCAGCAGATTTTATTGCAGAAGGAGTAGACCAGACTCGAGGCTGGTTTTATACCATCAATGTCATCTCCACCGCGCTGTTTGATAAAGCTGCATTCAAGAATGTCATCGTCAATGGAATCATACTCGCAAAAGATGGCAAAAAAATGTCTAAAAGGCTCAAAAACTACACTGAGCCAAGTGTGCTGCTCGAGAAATATGGGGCTGATGCACTGCGACTCTACCTTATCTCATCCAATCTTGTCAAAGCAGAAGAACAGCGATTCGAGGATCGTGGCGTTAGTGAGGTATTAAGAACGATCCTACTGCCCTGGTATAACGCATTTAAATTTTTGAAAACCTATGCTGATGCTGACCAATGGTCGTCAGACCATAAGGGAACACCAATCCCGTCACACGATTTAGACTGTTGGTTGCTCTCGAAAACAAACAACCTAATCAAACACCTCAGGTCACAGTTTGATCATTATGATTTATCTGGTTTGCTGAGCCATATTCACCAGTATATTGATGAATTGACAAATATTTATATCCGTTTTAATCGATCACGCTTTTGGGATGAACACATGAGTAGTGACAAAGAATATGCGTATTTAACACTAGCGCATTCACTGTCTTTGTTATCACGCGCGATGGCCCCAATCACACCGTTCATCAGCGAGTATCTCTACCGTGAATTGCATCAATATATCCCTCTGAACTCACAATCTGTTCACCTTGATGACTATCCGAGGTTTGAGCCAAGCCAGATTAATCAAGCACTCGAAAGCAGCGTTCAAACCATGTATTCAATCATTAATCTGGGACGATTTTTGAGAACAAAATCTGACTTAAAGATAAAAATACCACTCAATAGCATCACTGTTATTTGCCGTGACGACGTCGTTCGCCAATACACCGAGAAGTTTGCTACCATCATCAAAAGGGAGCTTAATATCAAATCAATTGAATACATGGATGATGAACGAGAATATGTTGAGACAAAAACACTCCCCAACTCACCCGTACTCGGCAAACGATTTGGTGCGAGGTTCAAGGTGTTCAGACAACTGATCACGAATCTATCGAGTGATTTAATTAATGAGTTAGAAGCCCAAGGGTCTATCACATTAGCCGGAGAAACACTCAGTAAAGAGGACATCCTCATCACGCGCGAAGGTAAAACTGACCAAATAGCGTGTGATGGATTAATTAGTGTTATGATTGATACCGAACTCAACGACCAGTTAATCTCCGAAGGAATGGCAAGAGAGGTGATCAACCGAATCCAAAAAACAAGAAAAGAGCTAGACCTGAATGTGAGTGACCGCATTCACATCATCTATCACGCGGATCCATACTTGAACAACGTTATCCAGGAGCACTCACGCTTTATCCAAGACGAAACACTGACAACACAACTGGTTGTTAAACATGAGCAAAATACTAATGATTGGTCAGCCCACTTAATCGACGATCATCGGCTAAAACTATCCATCGCCATCGATCATGACATTAAACCAGAGTCGGGCTCGCAATGAGCTGATCAACGGATTTATCCCTAAGACTGATAATTGTTTCAAGTAACTGTAATGGTGACATGGATGGTGTCTGAGCAAGTGCCTGATGGAACAGGACCGTTGATGGCGTTAACGCTGGAAGGGTATTAATTTCAATGAGAACCATTTCCTCAGTCTGTCTATTGAAAAACACATCAATACGCCCATAGTTTTCAATATTAAATCGCTTGGCGACAATCGCAATTCTTGACTGTATCGATAGCAACTGATCATGTGAGATCAGTGATGGCGGTGGCGGTGTTAAATTGATACCCGTACCACCCTGAAACTTCTCTTCAACCGACAAGACAGAGTGGCTACTTAGCGTAATACTCGGACTAAACACGGTGTACTGACCACGGGTTTCCAACAAACCGATGGTTAATTCTAACCAACCATATTTACTGGTGTGGACTAATTGCCCATCAGAAACGGTCACCAGATCAATCTCGATATATGGCTCTAATAAAAAGCAATTCGGACGAACTCGTGGCAGTATGACTTCCTGATGTTGTGATAGTTTTATCACCTCATCCGATGATACGA
>DLBP01000066.1 GCA_002480165.1 Proteobacteria bacterium UBA7821
AACAGTGTAACCATATTTTTCAAAGTGGCGATTTATGCTGACAATTAATTTTTGGGTTGTTTCTAAATCTTGTAATTCAGGAAAATATTCCATAACTTTTGGATCTTGGTTAATGGCAAGCATTGATTCTAGGTCTTCATCAACCCATGTGCGTAAAATTAATCTTTCAGTTTCTAATATTTTCATAATTCAATAACCTCCTGAACAATAGATTTGCCATATTCTACGCTACCTGCTTTGACTGTTAAATTATCAAGAGGCTTGTAGAAGGAGCTGCTGTGGGTATGGCAACATAGAACTAAGAACTCAATTTTTGGATTAGCCTTTGCTGCCCCCAGCAACACATCTCCTGTTATTTTTGAAGCAAAAAATGGCAGATAATCATCGTTGCTAATTTCTCCTTCATGCATGCAGCTCTCTCTAAATGGTGGCACATGAACTAAAACAATAATTTTTTTAGTCAAATGTTCTTGAGCTGCTAATTGCAGATTTTTCTCTAATCTTTCGGCATCATTATCAGCTAATTTTTGCATTACACCTAAAAGCTGATATTGACCAATAATGTTCTATTTGTTCATCCATTTGCCATGGAACAGTTTTACGCCAACTTTCAATAAAATTTTCTGGAATCATAAATCACTCTCTATTTCTGTATTTTCAATAATTCTCCACTTCTTACATCTTGGGTAACCTGTTTTAGAAATTTCAGATGCAAGAGGAAGATAATTTGGTTTTTTTTTCTGCACATGCTGGGCAAGAGCATTAATTGTTATTTCAGCATTATCTTCATCCATAAGATCAATGTGGTCTAAAATATAACCGATACGCTGCAACTGACATTCAGAATTGGTATTGTTTACAAGCTCTATTAGTTTAATAGGGTTTAAGGTTTCAATGAGCTCTGAAAATACTGTTGCAATATGGTTTAAACCGCCAGCATGATCAGGGTATTTAAACAAATCAAGCGCAACCAACTCAGGAGATGCAACTTTAAGATAGCCAGTAGCCACAGTAAAATCTTGAGTTGGTAAATTTAAAATAGATTTTTTATAGATATAATCAATTTCCACATCACCAAAAGATGAAGGGTGCTTGATACGTTTATCTGATATGACTTGGAATCTTGCTGGCTTTTGATGAGTTGCACCATGTAGTAATCCTGCACTCAGCAAAGAAACATAATAATTGGCATCTAAATATTTCATCACTAAAGGAACTAATTCTTGTGCTGGAATAGAGCCGTGGTGCTGGTGCTCTGGCGGGACGATAACATATAGCCCACGTGCTGGTGATATTAGATCACCAGATTTTAGTAAGTTATTCACAGATACTCTTACTAGACCTCTGGATGCACCAAATTTATCAACACCATCCTGAATAGTAAAACAACGATTACCAGCTTTTCTGATTTCTTTTATGTATGACTGTATATGCATGTGTTTCCATGTCCCTAAAGTTAATAATTTCCTAACTTTAAGGACACGCTGAACATAAAATATGGACGAAAATAGGACACCTGAGAGATAAAGCTAGTTTGGATTTTTTCATATTGTTGATCATCTAAAGCCCGCCAAGCTTACTACGAGAAAAACGACTGACAAGCTCATTGCGAATGGAACTGAGAACGATGTGGCGGTATTGCCATAGGTTTCTTAGCATACCCCTTTGTAAACGCCGAAACAACCGCTGCTGGACAGAAACTAGGCCAAGACAACAAATGCATGACACATAGTTCGCCAGTTCTTAACTTAACTTAACTGGGTTGTTGTAGAGATTGAAACAGGTTAGGCAGTTTATTCGGACCTCCCATAAGAATCCTCATAGCGCACAATGTCATCTTCACCCAAGTAAGATCCGCATTGAACTTCTATTAGAATTAATTGCTCAACCCCAGGGTTTTCAAGGCGATGTTTATTGCCTAAAGGGATATAGGTTGATTGGTTGGCCTGCAACTCGACCTGTTCTTCTCCATTGGTGACAAGCGCTTTACCACTCACCACGATCCAATGCTCACTCCTGTGTTTATGGGACTGAAGACTGAGCCGAGCACCAGGACTCACCTCAATACGTTTTAACTTAAAACCAACCCCTTCCTGAAGAACAGTATAAGTTCCCCAAGGGCGATGCATCGTAGGAAATTCTTTGTAAACAGAATCATTGCGACTCTTTAACTCGTCCACAATAGTGCGGACGTCTTGCGCACGATCTTTGTGGGCAACAAGGAGAGCATCGACTGTATCAGAAATAATAAGATCTTTGACACCAAGCGTTGCAATCAATCTTTCGCCACCGTGGATGATGCAGTCATTGGTTTCTTTGCAAATCACATTGCCCAAACAATTATTTTTGTGCGCGTCGGCCGGGTGTAACGCGCCGAGCTCATTCCATGAGCCAATATCAAACCAGCCTATATCACACGGCACAATGCCTACATTTTGAGACTTTTCAAACACGGCATAATCAACCGAAATACTTCGAATACGCTCAAAGTCAGCACGCTGTATTTCCAGTTGCCGCCAATTATCTGCAGAAGACTGTTTGGTTCCAGCTAGAGCTTTGGCTGCCTGCATGGCTATATCTGGCGCGAGAAGATCAAGCTCCTCCAAAAAGCTGGCTGCACGCATACAGAACATACCAGAATTCCAGAAATAATTACCATCGGCAATATACATTTCTGCAGTTTCTTTATCTGGCTTCTCAACAAATTCTTCCACCCGATTTCCATCCGCCAATATATACCCATAGCCAGTTTCAGGAGCCGAAGGCTTTATACCAAACGTTACAAGCTTACCTTGAGCGGCTAATTTTTCCGCCTGCTTTATGGCTTGAGCGAATGCTTCCATATCGTGAACAAGGTGATCAGCGGGCATAACCAACATAATGCAGTCAGCACCATATGCTTCGAGAGCATAATGTGCAGCAATGGCGATGGCAGCAGCCGAGTTCCTTCCAACTGGCTCTAGTAAAAATGTATTTTTTGATGCCGAAACACTAATTTCTTCGAATTCATCTTTTGAGTAAAAAAACAAATCCCGATTTGTTACTGTTACAATTTCGTGAGAGTCAGAAATATTGCAAGCTCGAATGTAGCTCTTCTGGAGTAAGCTTTGCCCGTCACCAAGCTTGATAAAAGGCTTGGGGTGAGCCTCACGCGATAATGGCCAGAGGCGAGAGCCAACACCGCCTGACAAAATTATAGGTAAAAGCATCCTGTTTACTCCCAATTAACAAAAACCGTATTATGGTATAATTTTAGGGGGGAGATATCAAGGAAAATTTCTTTCCATTCTCTTGCTGCGTTTTTATATTATGTTGCTTATAAAGCTTGTATATACCCACACAGATGATTGATTGTTAGGTGCCATATCGGTTTTCGATGAATCCCCAAACAGGGGTCGAGTGCAGGATTGGCACGGTACTTTCGTCGCTATGATTGAAGCCATAGCAAGAACGGAAATCAAAGCAGCATAGAGTGTTGCAACTCAATGGTTAGTGTAGAGAATTCAAACCCCAAGGGGTTCAATACGACAAACAAACCTTCCTATTTCTGAAATAGTATAACATGACAAGCCCAGAATTTGCAGACTCTTTTGCTGTGTGCAATTGAATTGCTCTCTGTAAAGACACCCCGTTATTCTCAAATCTTCCCTACTCTTATGCCCCTTTCTTGAAAAACACCGCACCTGGAAAAGCGAAGACCAGAGCTTTTAGTCAATTGAAATCAATAGCTTGGCAATTGACCAGTTCGTACCAGTCTATGCCTGTCATTGTCAACCAGTAATCTGACATCATACGTTATCGGCACCCTTGATAATCAACCAAGCTTTGTACGCTTGCTAGTTTTCGTTCCAAAAAACAGGATCTGATAGACCAATTGCTTCTATTTTTTAAGACGATCATCAGCATCCTCATCTTGCCAAGAAATGCTTCCATCTGTTATAGCAAGCGACCTGAGCAATACCCAAAGCGATGTCAGCTTGCTAGAATTTTGATTATTCATCTTCAAATACTCTAGCTCTAGCTGTTCTTGAACCTGACCGAATATCACTAACAACCTCTCCATTGACGTAAACTCGAATACAAACTGTTCGCATATTACACCTGCTGGTGCCAGAAACCAATATTCTGAACACGGCTTAGCAGATTTTGGCAGCACTGTTTCTAACCCGATAGAGGTAATAGTTTGAGCCGTATCTTTGGTCGTGACCTCAGCCGCACCATCAACGGTGAGTAAAGCATCTATGCCGATAAGTTTGGATGTTCGCATCAGAGCTGGCAGTGCTGATGAGGCTACTGGTCGATACAATTAACAAAAACATTTGCTCGGTCATGCAAAGCTGATTGATGATTCTATCCAGCAGCGAGAATGTCTGGCCAAAAAAGCAAAAGACAAGAAAGCTATACTCGACTTGTGGATTGAGCAAACCAAATTTCCAAAGGGCCGTACAACCTTTGATCTGTTCGTGTTAGTCAGTAAAACCAATAGCCTCAGCAAGCTTGGCAGCAAGTTCTGATTTTGTCAGCATGAGGTGCTCGCACCACTTGGTATCAGATGTACAAACGCCAACAATATCGCTCGGCCCATGTCTGTTCGGACACTCAGCTTTTACACCCTTGCCACCCAAAAGATCTGTGAGTTTACACCATGGCGGCGATTGATACGGCGCCATGGTTCTCCTGATGCGTTAACGATGGGGCCGCGTGTTGTTACCTGTAACGTACGAGAGCACAGTTTCATGAATACTTTGACTAGCTTCATCATCATTCAGACTATTTACCCAGTTTTGGATTGCACTGTCAATTTCATTTTCTGGTTGCGTTTGTTTACATTTTTCTTTGACTACTTCAAATACGACAGCATAATCATCATTCACACCATCACCGTTATATGCCGAGTGACTAGCCATTGATATCGCATCCTTTAGAGTTTCAATATCAACTTGAGCCTCTCTCACGTTCACTAAATAATCGAAATTTGAGAGGTTGAATTGCACCTGGGGGACTAAATGTTTCATCACATCTAACATAAAAGTAAATGACAGACAGGAACCAACTCTAACCCGGCCAGGATTGTCACCATTGTATACACGTATGTTTAATAAGTTATGTAAACCATCTGATACTAGTCGATCTGTTATGATTGTCAGCATATTCGTTGAGCCTAACATTGCAGTCATCTGAAGAGTCTCCAGTAGTATCTGGTTATCATCATTCTGCAAGTTACTGATATGATTTTCTAATAAGTCATCAAATAATTCCTGATTATCAGACAGGATCAAATCAGGTATAAAATCAGGATGTCTGTCGGGATCAAATGTAAAATCTGTAGGACAAGTCGGACTATAATATATAGTGGGATAAAAATGGAATATCTCAGGTCTTGATGATCTCCACTCGTTTAGCAAAGAAAACCATTGCGAATCGACCTGGGTTGTCCCTCGAGTCATAAAACCCAATCTGTTTAGCAGCCTCAAAGACTGCAGCATTAGTTTGTCTTCTGCTGGAAGCTGATCCGAACCAGGGTTATTCCAAGGAGACATGGATGGTATATCTAAAGCAGTAAACAGTGCATTAACATGTTCCGAATTAGCCGTGTTCCCTGCACGTTTCAGTTCATTCAAGCAATTTATATAATTACCTGTTAGGCTCTGCCCTGTCAGATAAGGCATCAACCAGTTTTTTGAAAATCTCGTAGTTATCATTTGTCATTACACTATACCCCTTTGTGTTAGTTATTGATTTTATAGTACAAAATAGCAATCCTATCAACTAATTGACTCAAACATTCTCACTGGAAATACATGGCAATGGCTTGCAGGCAACAATTTATTTCAATAAGCCGAACAAAAGATTGTAGGTAAAACTAAATCCTGGGTTTGAGTTAGTAAAGCCAGACCCAAAATAATAAAAAGCAAATGGATGAGTTTTGTGATCGCTGAATCAATTAATTGACTCCTTGTCGGGCTGACACTAGCATCTTGTACTCAACTGGACCATTATTTTTAGTAGCCCAACTATCCTGCCATCATCTCAATATAAAACCTGAGTATTTGACAATCTAAAGAAATATTACGCTAGCATTTACTATGGATTCCTTGTTATTATAGATTATCGCAAACCACACCACATAATGAGTCATTATATGGAACAAAGTACCACACCCATTGTCATCATCACAGCACTGCCTATTCGAGTTCGTAGTAAATTATTCAGTATCTTAGTTTTTTTACAACATCATCGAACTGCGTGTTCAGCACTCATACTGCTAACATTGCCAGCGATTAATGTGATTTTGTCAGCCGTTAGCTATCCTATAACTAATGCCTTAGTGCATGAAACCTATTTACATTTAAACACCAAGAACATTGCCACCTATCTGTATTCTTCGGCTATTGGTAGCACTCTGATATCCTGCCTACTTTTACCGGTTATTTTAATACGATATGACAGCATATCATCAACTATCAGGCACAGCATTATCATCCAAAGAACGGTAACACTTGACGAAGGCATCCCTCTCACAGATAGAAATCCGATTAATCATAGTCAACTGATCCGGACAGCGATTTTTTTCGCACTATTCTGCCTACCTCTTCCAACGGGTATTATCTTACTAGCGCTGACATCAAATCAGCATGATACACAAAAAGAAATTAGCACCGCATTGATTATGTCAACCATCAACACAGCACTCCTATCCAGTTCACTCTGCCTGAATAATCACTGCTACAAACAGTACCGAAACCAACAATTACATGATGGTGATTTGGTTGAGATAGAAATTAACACACCCACACAGCTGTAGAAAAAAAAGCTTGACACCACATTAAAACACATGTTAATTTCGCGTCATATATCAGGACAATCTAGATGAAACAAATTATTAATAGTTATAAAAAAACCAAAGGCTCTGCTGGATTCAACCAACAGAAATCCCTAGCCTTGGGCTTTATTGACTCTGTCAAACTCCTTTGCTTAACTGGCTACCACACCGTACTGATTACAATGAATCCCATCTACTTGGCTGGGACCACACTGGTTTGGCTTATGTCCATGCCCCAGAGCAATTCGATGATGCCGACAACCTTTCTCCAAAATAATTCACGTAAGCCAGTCTACTATGTCTATAGTCAAGACATCCGCCAAATCATCGTCAATCTCACAACTCACTTATTAACTAGAAACCTAACCGTATTGGATAACGCATCATGAAAGAAAACAACTTCATTAAATACACTGCTTTGATAGTCCTCCAGCTAGTACTTCCCGTCATGATTATTATGTCAGCTGGGCCCTTGTTCATTACAGCGCCTCTGTCTTTGACGGTTTTTTTCCTGTTGAACCCCCTGAATCGCCTGACTAATAGACAGAAAAATAGTCGAATAAATAGTCAACGAGATTATTTCAGGAATACCGCTGGTCTCAATCCAGTTTCTACTGCAAATCTGGGTCAGAGTTCAGACGTGCCACCATGGCTGCTACCCGACCTGACCACCACATTTATACCCAGTGAAAGTCAACGGCTCTGCCGGGATGTTGTCGAACAAATGGAAGGTTGTGTCAGAGGTAGAAGGATATTCTCATACATGATTCTACAAGGTAAACCCGGGACAGGCAAAACCATGTTTCCAGCAATGTTACAACACTACATAGAAAAAAACAAACGGTTGAAAGTCACCAGAGCTCCCTTATCAAGCTCAAGTGGAAACGTTTATATAAACTCTGATCTGCATGACACTAAAAAGCGACTTCGAGCTATCATGGCCCAGGCAAAAAATAATCGATCAAACTATGTTATTATACAGATCGATGAAGCCGACGCGATTCTATGGAATGGTGATACTCCCACCGGGTTGCGAGTAAACAAATCACATCTAACAGCCTACTACAAAAGCTTATACGACTACAACGAAGCTTCAGAGACAGGATTTGATGTTTCAGTACCAAACTGTGTACTCATGGTGCTGATTGTATTCACCACAAACAGAACAGTAAACTCAATCGAAGCTGCTATGCGTGACCGCAGCCTATGTGTTAAAGAAAATTACGACCCGATGACCGCAGATGAAAAAAAACTCTTGTGGATACTTAGTTACTTAAAAAGTGACATGAGCACCTTAAACGGGATTTCCCAGGAGTATTTACAGAATAGTGCTAATCAAGCAAATGGAATTCTGAACCAGGAGTGGTCACTCCGGGATATCAGCCGACATGCAGAAAGACTTGCACTTGCAAGTCAGGCGCGTGCAAGTCAGGCGCGTACAAATCAGGCTACAGCCATCGATGAGGCGGTAGCCTGTTTGAAGCAGACGATCAATCTGTCGAATAGTCGTAGTCGTCAGACTGAATCAAGACCAGCGCACGCCGCATATCGGCGATAGGAGGCTATCGCCATGATCGATGTGCGAGCGATCTTCTCATGGATATCTGGGTCGATTTGTTTGCAAAGTCTTTATCACCAACAGAGAAAAAATCGTCTATAATCATCATATCCATAGCGTCACACATCATCACAGAATAAAGTAAATGCATTGTCATACCAGTAGGGTATGCCTCAACGAGCAGATTAATAGACTAACCCAATCCAAAAAAGTTAACACTATTGTAATGGTATTAGACAGAGTATCTACGACCGTAACCATGTAATCATAGCAATCGCTTGATGTTTCCAAACCCAGTTTGCTCTAGCTCTAACCCCACATTAATCTCAATAAGTGGCTTTATTTCACCATCACACAACCTTGAATGAGAGTATATATCCTCTCAATAGCGTGGATTTCCCAGCACCATTGTGACTTACCGAACCAACCATATCGCCGTCTTTAATAGCAAATATCACCCTAGATAAATCCCTTACCGTGGCTGCAGGGACATCAGTTAAACCCAATAGACCATTCGATTCCTTGTTCGCTGTAATAACATTGCCAACAGCACAAAATCCAGAAAACAAGCTAGATAACTAGACATAAAGACCGCCTGTTAACACCATTGCCCAACAAAGGGTCTCTAATTGAAGTCATTAAATAAATGGATTTAGCCGCTTTAATACCAAACTGATCTGGCTTAAACAAAACCGATATGAGAGAAAACATTACTGGTATTGACGATGCCGCTATAGGCTGGATATCTCAATAACAATATCCAGGATATTGTGTGAAAAGACAATAAAACCCTTGATTAAATCAACAATAATCAACAACAACACGGGGTAATCCATATTTTTCAGTACAGAGTTGTGGTTGTCAAAAAGACTGCCGGACTCCACCACTGATATAGACAACCACTACCAAAGGACAAGGCCAACACAAAACTCTTCAATATCTAAATATTTTAATAACGAATGAACCTATTTATCTTGGTAAGCCTGCGTCCCATGTCAAGAAGAACCTAAACCGCGTTGGTGCGATTTAGAATCCAAACATAGGCATCACAATACCCCTTGATACAGCTCATTGTAAGCTTTGGCCTGCGCCTCAGATGTAAATAAATCCATCACTCTTTGCTTAGCATTCTTACCCATCCAGCTAGCTTTCTCTGGATTATCTAATAAATAGCCCATTGCTTTCTTCAGCTCACTAGCCGAAGTGGGTGTTATATTGATACCGGTTTTATTAGCTAAATTGACGTAAGTTGTTCCTGTACCAATCTCACAAGAAATCATCGGCTTTCCGACAACGGCTGCTTCAAGTAAAGCAGTACCAAACGCCTCGGATCGAAGATGAGAAGGAAAAACAAATCCATAGCAAAGATGAAGTAAGGCTAATTTATCTGCCTCGTCAACAAAGCCTAGAAAATAAACATTATCCAACCCAAGCGATTTAGCTTGCTTCTTTAGCGCCTGCTCTACACCACCAGCACCACCAATGACTAACTGCATGTCTGTTCCGGCAATCGCCTCAATCGCCACAGAAAGCCCTTTGTAGTATCGAGGAACGCCAACAAACAAAAAGAACCGTTCGGGCAAACGGCTACGCCAGTACTGTAAACGCGCTTGATCACAGTCTTGATACACACTGGGGTTAATAGCACATGGAATGACAGAAACCTGGTTAGTGTAAGCCCTTAACGTCTTACTCGACAGAACATAATTAGGCGATGTCGCAACAATCGCATCCATCGTCTTTAAAAAAGATTGTTGTAACGGTTGATATAGATAGCGCAAGAACTTCTGTCTGACAATATCCGAGTGATAAGTCATAATCGACGGTCTTTTAACTGAGCTCATGAGGCCCAACAAATCGCCAAATGGATTGGGGTAGTGATAATGGATAATATCTGCTGTACTTGCAAGCTGGCGAAACAGATGAAACGCTGATATTGAAAATGCAGTTGATGCAAAAAACAGATCTTCTTTTGCTTGGTAGACACGGTAACCAGACATATCAATTGGCTTGGAAGCTGGGCTGGGATGAAGTGTTAATACCATATTCTCGACACCAAGCCGGTCAGTGCCGCGGCAAAGTGTGTCGATAAATGTTTCAACACCACCGTAACTGGCAGGAAGAGCAGTTTTGTAAACGTGTAACACTTTCAGAGACATATTATTCCTCAAGACATAAAGCGGCAACTTACTGGAGCAACACTCGACATGCCAGAGACATGACTGAAACACTGTCCATTAAACCCACTTCGACAATATAACCCATTCAACCCAAAAATCAAACCTCGAACGAATGGGTTTTGTTATTGCATTTTAATCAAAAAACAAGTATAGTAGTCATTTATTTTAGATGAACGCTTATGAAAACGAAATTACAAAACGCGATTGGTAATAGCTTGACCCTGTCCACGGCCGTTATACCCATATTCAAGGCCTGTCCACCCTGCCCCATCTGCATGCCGAAGTATGCGGCTATATTTGCCTTCTTTGGGCTTGAAATGTCGGATTACAGTGAATACTTAATCCCATTGATGCTAGTAGGCATCAGCATGACATTGTTATCAACTTACCAACAAGTACACCGCAAACAACTAAGCTATAGACCCTTCTATGCTGCGTCTTTTTTTAGTAGCACCCTACTGGTTTCGAAATTTGTTTATGATAACAACTGGGCTATTTATTTCTCGATGTTTGGATTATTGTTGTCTCTAACGACCCATTACATGCTCATGGGGCAAAAAACATGCTGCCAGGAAAGCTGCCAGAACGCTACTCATTCAAATTGAACCATACCCAATCAATTATTCATTCACTCTGAATTGACTCTCCTGCCATACCACAGTAATATGGTAGCGTGATCTCAATTGAAAACAAGCATGACCAACCAGACAACACGAGTAGTAAACACATTTAAATACCTTTGCTCTGTGAGCACGTTACTGCTGATGGCGATTAGCTCAATTAGCTATTCTGACCTACAGATCAGCAGCAACAGACCAACTAGCATCACTGAGAGCCCCCGTTATTCAGCCAAGCGCATGACACTAGCCGGTTATAGTCCCGAGGAGATGCACCTGGCAGGCCACACAGACATTGACATTAGTAGAGCTCAAAAAACCATTTATCTACATATAGGCTACCCCAAAACTGGGACATCATCCCTACAATATACCATGACAGATCACGCAGCACTTATCGAGGAAACACTTGGCCTAAAACGTCTAAAAACAGGTAGCAGTGATCGTTACATAGATATTGAAAACAAGACACATGAGCCTGCAAACTACGATTTATTCATCCACTTTTATACGGCCTCCATCCTTGGGCAAGACAGTAATAAAGAGGATTTTCAACACATCTGGGATGATCTGAAAGCAGAAATTGACCAGTCCGATCGTGATCGCTTTTTTGTGTCTTGCGAGCTAATGTCAATGCAACTAGAGGCTAAGCACATCGCTAGTATTGCAAAATACCTAGATGATTACCAGGTGAAAATCATCCTCGTCACCAGAGACCCATTAGCGTTATTTCCCTCTTTTTACAAAACAGTCCTCCAAGTTGGGCACACTAATTTAACACCCAGTCAATTCTTAAAGGTGATTGGCGATCAGCTAAGTTACAAAACAGTTAGCAAGCGTTGGGCCAGACACTTCGGCGAT
>DLBP01000020.1:0-4380 GCA_002480165.1 Proteobacteria bacterium UBA7821
ATCACGGAGCTGATCGTGCTTATCTTGATGTTTTTTCTTTGGGTCATCAGGCATATTTATTACTTATTATTATTTGTTCTCATTATTATTATAGCACATCTAAGCACACTAGTAGAAATACCCTGTGGATAACTTGTGAATAAGCTGTCAAAAAAAAAATAAAAATACTTTGCTAACAAAATAAAACAGGATAACAACAGATTTACCCACAACTAAAACCCTGCTTAACAGCACTGATTTAATTGGTAAAAAAAAGTTATCCCCGTCGTTCACAGCCCCTAATACTATTACTATTATATATATATATACTTATTATATAGCTTATGAATAACTGTGGATAGACAGATCCTATCGTCTCTCAAAAGTAGACCTTTTAAGCTTAAACCTCAAACCGCATGACGATTTTTAAACAAAATGGGTTTATTTATCATAGATGTTGTTTATAATAGTGGGTAATAGCTGGAGGGAATATGCGTAAAAAAAGAGTCAATCTAGACAAAAGGCGCTTCATGACATTAGTGACGTCAGCTTTTGCTGCATCTGGTGCATTATTCGCCGCACTGCCCTTTGTACAATACATGACACCCAGCCGAAAAGCACGTATTGCTGGTGGCCCCATCGAAGTTGACATCTCTAAACTGGCTATGGGCGAGCAGAAAACAATCCTGTGGCAAGGTAAACCTATTTGGATTATTAAGCGAACTCCAGAGCAAATTCAAGAGCTGTCAATGGCTAATACAAGCCTCCGGGACCCTTTATCATTCGAAGATCAACAACCAGATTATGCTAGGAATTTCTATCGGTCACGACAAGATAATCCTGAAATACTCGTCCTTGTTGGCGTTTGTACCCATCTAGGTTGTGCCCCAACTTATCGGCCGGACCGCCAGTCTATTGAGAAGGATTGGGAAGGTGGGTTTTTCTGTTCATGCCATGGCTCTAAATTTGACCTATCTGGTCGTGTCTTTAAAAACGTTCCTGCACCGCTCAACTTAGTCGTACCGCCCTATGCCTTCAAAGATAGCACCACATTGGTTGTCGGTGTGTCTTCGATTGGAGACGTGGTTTGAGCCTGTCTAAGTGGGTTAACCAACGCGTCCCGGTCTCTGATTTTTTTGACCACCATTTGAGGCAATATTACGTGCCCAAAAATCTGAACATTTGGTATTTGTTTGGTGTTTTTGCTATGGTTGTTCTCGTTAATCAATTGTTGTCGGGTTTTTTCTTGGTGATGTACTACACACCAACCGGGGATGATGCTTTCAGTTCTGTTGAATTTATTATGCGAGAGGTCCCTTATGGGTGGCTGATACGTTATCTACACACAACCGGCGCATCTGCTTTTTTTATAGTGATTTTTATGCACATGTACCGCTCGATCATGTATGGATCCTACCGAAAGCCACGGGAGATCTTATGGCTGTCTGGCTGTATTTTATTTCTTAGTCTTATGGCAGAAGCCTATACGGGCTATGTTCTACCCTGGGGACAGATGTCGTTTTGGGCAACCAAGGTAATTATATCTATCATTCAGTTGATTCCTATCGGTGGAGAGGCCATTGCCCAGTGGGTGATGGGAGATGTGTCTGTTTCCGAAGTGACCTTGCACCGATTCTTTGCTTTTCATGTTATTTTATTCCCAGCTATAATACTGGCTATGGTTTTTTTACATATTATATTTTTACACTGTGTGGGTTCGAATAATCCCGATGGTGTCACACCCAAGCAAATCATCGATGGGGTTCCCAAGGGCTATGTTCCCTTCCACCCCTACATCACGACGAAAGATATCGCATATGTCACGCTGTTTCTCTTGTTATTTCTTGCGGTTGTTTTTTATGCTCCTCGGATGGGAGGCTACTTCATTGAAGCTGAAAATTATGCGCCTGCAAATCCCCTAGTTACTCCAGCACACATTAGACCGGTTTGGTATCTAAGCCCTTTTTTTGCCATACTGAGAGCGATTCCAAGTCAGTCACTGGGTGCTGTGGCGATGGTTTTATCTCTGGTGTTGTTGTTCTTATTACCATGGCTAGACAGCAGCCCCGTTCGCTCTATTCGATATAAAGGCCCTTACTGTCAAGTGGCCTTGGGCATCTTTGTCGTTAGTTTTGTCGGTCTCGGTGTGGTGGGTAACTTACCCCCCAGTCATTGGGTTACCATACTGGGGCGAGCATTCACGCTTGGATACTTCTCGTTTTTCCTACTGATGCCGCTATACAGCCGTTTTGACAGGTTTAAACGGCCACCCGGGGTGTCTGGTCTGTGAGTGTGGTATCGCTCCTCCTGGCGCTTCTATGGGCCTCTGACATACTGGCTGCTGGCCGTCTTGTTCAGTATGAGCCGCTCGATGTGGAAATTACGGATATGGCTGCTGTCAAACGAGGTGCCGACTTCTTTGCAACGCACTGCCATGTTTGTCACACAATGAAGTACGCTGTTGACGACCCAATTACCAAAGCCGCAGGGATTGTTGACCGAGATCCTCTGGTGTTGGACGGTCATGAAATTCCCGACTTATCCCTCAAGGCGCTAGAGTACTCTCCGGAGCACATATACACCTATCTTCAAGCTTATTATGTCGATGAAGACTCTCCCACGGGCTACAACAACTTGGTAATGGTTAACACTAAAATGCCTAATGTGCTTCAGGCGCTTCAAGGCGAGCATCGGTTACTAGTCGAGGAGGTTGAAAAAAACACCCCCTTGCCAAGATTGTACGAGGTGATTTATAAAACCAAACCGGGGCAAGTGACCAGTGAAGAGTTCTACGACAACTTGGACGACCTCATGCATTATCTCATCTACGCTGCAGATCCCAGCGAGGTGGACCGTTTGTCGATTGCACCATGGGTACTCAGTTATCTGGCGATTTTGTTTATCTTACTGTTTGTGATTTACCTGCGCATGAAAAAATCTTATGAGTGATGGGTTGCTTTTCTCGTTAAGTCCCATTGCTCCTGAATCACCTGTAAGTTAACCAGGTCTTCTCCAGTTAGTTCACGTGCTGGTGGCTGTGGGCGTTTTAATGGGTCGATGGCGATGTTATCAACATGGAATTCAAAATGTAGATGTGGCGCTGTCGCTAAGCCTGATTGCCCTACGTAGCCGATAACCTGTTTCGCAGATACTGTTTGACCAACCTTGAGGTTCTTTGCGTATTCAGATAAGTGTGCATACAGCGTTTTGTGTTTATTGTCGTGTTTGATGATGACTGTTTTACCATAGCCACCGCGATCTCCCACGAAACTCACTTTACCCTGGCCGATACTCCAGACCGGTGTTCCCTCCAAAGCAGCAAAGTCGACCCCCCGATGAGGCCGTTTGATTTTTAGGATAGGGTGCATGCGATCGAGGTTGAAGTGTGAGCTAACGTGTGAATACTCAAGCGGGTTTTCGATTAAGTCTTTTCCAAAGCTTTGCCCATTGGCAGAGAAGAAACCTTCATTTTCTAGGTAGGTCGCCCGGAAGTTTTCTCTTTTTGCATTAGAATAGTATATGACGTCTTTCAATCGACTTTTCTGGATATGGCCACTGGTACTGCGAGTTTCCGTGACAATAACATCAAAGTAATCACCAATGCGAACCTCTCTGGACAGATCGATTTTTTGTGAAAAAACGTCAGATATTTGCTTAACGATGGATGGACTGATATTACTGTCAATAGCAGCTTGGTAGAGAGAGCTCTGTATTTCAAAACGGATGTTTTTGTCCATCAGAACTTGCTCGATTTTTTGTATTTCTGTTGAGAATGTGCCGTCTTTAAATGTGATGACCAGCTTTTCAATCGGTGAGGTGTCAAGAACCATTTTTTCTAGACTTTTTTCATGGTTATAGATGAACTCGATTGTTTGACCTGGCTTCAGGTTGGATAGTTTTCTTTTATCTCCAGCGGCAATTTTATCTAGCATGGTGTATAGGGTGTGATTTGGAATACCTTGTTCAAAAAAAATCTCAGAGAGTACTTGTCCAGGTTGTACGGTGACCAGTGTTGGCTTTTCTGCATCTTCTTCAGTTACTTGAAGCTGATACAACACTTCTTGGTCATTTAGTTTGTATGCTGGATATATCGATATATGAGTACAGCTATCTAGCTCACTATTTTGAATTATGGTAATGATGGCAGCAACAGCTGATGAGAGTAACAGGAGAGACAGTATTTTGAGTTTTAAATTCGATGTTTCCATTGCTATCTAATAAATGTTTGTTCGTAATCAGAAGAGTGTTCGATAGAGAAAGAGTACCCTAAATCCGAAAATTGATGCAAGTCCGATAACTTTCTCCAATTATTGACAATAATTGATCGGGCCATTGCCCCCCTGGCTCGTTTACTATTTACAGCGATGGTTCTTAGTTTTCCTGCGCTTCTTTCTTTGAAGG
>DLBP01000020.1:4661-15162 GCA_002480165.1 Proteobacteria bacterium UBA7821
AGCGATGGTTCTTAGTTTTTCCGCGCTTCTTTCTTTGAAGGTGATGGTAATAATGGGGTATTCTATCGGATTATCAGTGACCACCTTACTGTATTCTTTTGATGCAAGGTTAATGATGTGTGTCCAGTTGTTTTCCTGCATGATTTTGGAGATTTGCTGGTTAATTGCGTTGCCCCAAAACGCATATAAATTCTTGTGTTCGCCTACTTTCAGTGGTGTTTTCATTTCTAATCGATAGGGTAGTATTTTATTACTGGGACGAAGTAGTCCGTACAAGCCAGACAGTATACCTAAGCGTGTATCGGCCCATTCCCACTGTTTAGCTGAAAACGCATGCGGTTTTATGAACCGATAAACGTCACCATCAAAAGTTAATAAACACGGTGGAAGGGCTGTCTTGGATAGGGTTTTGATATCTGATGAGGCATAACGTTGGTGATTGAGCTCTGCGATGGTTCGACTGACTTTCATTAATGTCTGAATGCTATCGACATCTTTAGTTTGTAAGGTCTGCCACAATGTTTGAGCGTGTGTGATCATTGCGGGCATAGACTGCGTAGGGGGGGAGTCGCTATTTTGGTGCATGCGCTTTGCGGGCGATAATATTACAAACATTTTATCCGAATGATAAAACAATGTTTTCATTATACGTCTTTTAAATAGAA
This sequence comes from Proteobacteria bacterium UBA7821, assembly GCA_002480165.1. Lineage (GTDB taxonomy): Bacteria > Pseudomonadota > Gammaproteobacteria > Comchoanobacterales > Comchoanobacteraceae > UBA6594. The sequence goes on from DLBP01000020.1 coordinate 5,327, forward strand.
AGTAAATATAAATCAAACACGGTTTGTCCCCGGTGTTTTTTGATTAGTACTTATGTTGTTCGTATTACCCTTAGGGAAGACTTGGGCTTTATTACTAAATTTCCCTGCTAGTCCATGCGAAAAAGTGGACTTACGGCGGTCGTTAAGACTAGGATCAAATTGTTCAACTGCCCTTAAATTAAGATCTCGGGACATTCCTGCTCGTTTTTCATCCTGATTTTTTTGCCTGCTCTGAGAAAAGCTGGTCAAGACCGCAGCGCCAGCGATTATGGAGCCTCCTCCAGTGATTGATAGGGTTCCTGTCCCTATACCAACAAGTACTGTCCCAAGCGACAGCCCAAAGGGCAATGCCGGGGGGAAGGCGGTCAAGGCAATAGCCAAGATAACTAAGATACAAAAAGGAATGTTTACCCCCAAAATACACCAGTTTCGATACTGATGACCCTCCATTTTATGTAGCGCAGCATCAATTGTCTCCCCAAGATCGTGATCACTACCCAACGATTCTTTCCATTTTTTTAGCTTTGTAACAACACCATACAACTCGAATGGGTTTCTAACGATGTACATATCATCGCTCACTTTTTTTATATATTGTTGAATGATTGCCTTTGCCTTTGCCTTTGCCTTTGCCTTTTCCTCTTCGGTGGGATTACCCGATGGGGCTATTAGGACACTCTTCAGTATAAGATCTGTCTTACTGTTACCTATTGCCTTCACAAGAGCATTTTTCAATTCGTCAAATTTTTCACCATTTTTTACTATGTACATATCAACTATGGACATATGTAGCTTGGACTCAACTGTATTGGTCGCCCCCCTGGCGACAAAAGCCGCTAGTAGAGTGAGTCCCAGTACACTACCCATCGCTAATACAGGTGCCAAGATGGGGGCACTTATCATTATCAATAAAATCTCCATTGCTAGAAAAGCCAATGAGGCCATAAGACTCAAAAGCATCAATAACCAAGACACCCATCTCATATTATTTTGTACACAGGTTAAATTGTCACTACCATCTTTAATATCACTGTGTTTTTTATTAGTGACATCGACAAGCCCACCAATGCAAACACAGGTGGCCGTGCCAAAGCCTATTAGGCCAAGGACTGGTAGGGCTGTGGATGCAGTTTTGGCGATAACTTCGACAGCGAGTGATCCCGACATAATGGCCATTCCCATGGTAAAAGCTGATAGCCACTGTATGAAAAAAGAGATCTGCCTCACGTCCTCGTACCTTTTGGTCCAAGCACTTTTTTTATAATACTCACTGTTATGATTAGCCATATTAATCCACCATCATTTTATTGTATTCTTTTAATACCTATCTATGTTATATAGTACAGATCAGAGGTTTTGTCAAACATCAACACATTTGTTGTTTCATGACGTTCGAATCGGTCGGTGTTTGGGGTTGTTAATGTGTCATATATTTCATATGATGGTAGCTGCCAATAGACACCAGCACGATTTGTAATGAATATGAACCAAACGAGAGGTTGTTTATGCCAGAACTTCCTGAAGTTGAAACGATTAAGCGATCACTTGAGCCACAAATAGTGGGTTGTCGTATTACACAGATAACTGCTAGTACTTCCCGCTTACGCTGGACGCTGTCTGAGTCGGATCGAACGGCGGTAGTAACTCAGCAGATCGTCTCTTTGGTAAGACGCGCAAAATATCTCGTTTTTTCACTGTCACAGGGGGATTTGGTGGCACACCTTGGGATGAGTGGGTACCTAGCTCTACAAGCCACACCACTTGTTAAACCACACGTGCATTTGAGCCTATATCTTGATTGTAATCAGGTGCTCAGTTACTGTGATCCGCGGCGGTTCGGTGGGTGGCAGTGGGTGCCTGGAGGCGTACACAACACGCCGATGTTTGAACAGCTAGGCCCAGAGCCATTGTCGGACCAGTTGGATGTGGAGCAGTTACTACAAAGAATGAGTCGAAGCCAACAGGCAATTAAAATCTGGTTGATGAACCAAGCTAACCTCGTAGGTGTTGGAAATATTTATGCAAATGAAGCGCTATTTGCAACGAAGATACATCCAGAAACACCCGCTTCTATGCTGTCAAGAGCGGTGGTTGTCCAACTGATCAAAAACTTACAAATCATACTGCTACAGGCCATTGAAACAGGAGGGACGTCTCTGAAAGATTTTCAATCAACAGACGGGCAGTTGGGTTATTTTTCCCAAAAGCTTCAAGTCTACAATCGTGAGGGACTACCCTGTTACCATTGTCACTCGAAGATCGTTCGCTGGCAGTTGGGCCAGCGGTCGACTTTTGCTTGCATGACCTGTCAGAACGAAAGGTCTTGTTGAGCCAGTTTTAAAAATTTAGCTTTCAATTGCTCGGGGCTCTCTGTGTGTTTGGGGTCGATAGTGATACAGAAGTCAACTGGGCAAAAAACTTGACATTGCGGTTCATCAAAGTGCCCAACACACTCTGTACATAAATCTGGGTTTATTTCGTAGATGACTTCGCCTTCAAATATCGCATGATTTGGGCAGGCCGGTTCACAGACATCACAGTTAATACATTCGTTACTGATCGTAAGGGCCATGTTCACCTAAATAATTAAAGACCTCGGGTGGGACAAATGCCTCAATGTTACCATTGTGCCCATAAATTTCTCGAACAAGGCTAGATGAAACATGAGCGATATTGGCAGAGGCCATCATCAAAATGGTTTCAAGCATGGGGTTTAGCTGTTGATTAGTAAGGGCTAGTTGGTTTTCAAACAAGAGGTCCTGTTGGCTTCTAATCCCTCGAATAATCGCTTGAATATTGTGGTCATGCGCATACTGCGCAACCAAGCCTTTTACCGTGACAATCTCAATATTATCCAGATGTTTGGTGACTGCTTGAATCATATCCATGCGAACGGTTAAGCTAAGCCAGTGCTGCTTATCTGGGTTATGAGCAATCGCGATGGTCAAATGGTCAAGGAGGCTGCTGGCTCGGTTGATAATGTCCATATGGCCGTCTGTGATTGGGTCGAATGTCCCAGGAAAAATCCCTTTAATCCCCATGCCAGTCCAGCCATTTGATGATGTGTTCACACAATAACTCTTGCCCTAATTTTGTGTGGCTTGAAAATAACATAACCGGTATATCGAGTTGGCAACAGAAGTTGTCTACCGTTTGTAGGGTTTGGCGTTGTTGATGCCGAGATAGTTTGTCTGATTTGGTGAGAATGACACATTTCGGGACTGAGAGGGTTTGTTCCCAGTTAATGATCTCCAAGTCGATAGGCTTTAGGGGGTGACGGCTGTCCATACAGATCAAAATGCCTCTGAGAGGCCTGTCGCAAGCAAAATAGTCAGACATTAAATGGCTGATGTTCATTCTTTGTTTGCCACCTATCTTCGCATAGCCGTAGCCGGGAAAGTCGACTAAAAATGTTTCCTGAGTGACTTGGAAAAAATTGATTAATTGCGTTGACCCTGGCCTTCCGCTCGTTTTTGCCAAACCTTTGTGATCGCAAATCGCGTTAATTAACGTTGATTTTCCCGAATTAGAGCGTCCAAGAATTGCAATCTCAGATTGGGACGAATGACTGAGCTGGCGGGTGCTGGCAATACTTGTAAAAAATCGCGTTTGACGTAAGCGTTGTGTGCTGGTTTGTGGTGTTTGGTTCGCCATCTAGTCGCCAGCCTCATCTTGGACTGCGAATGATGAGCCACAGCCACAGGTTGTCATGGCATTGGGGTTATCAAAGATAAATCGTTCTCCATTGACATCTTTGACATAATCAATGTGAGTTCCCTTGATGTACATCAAGCTAAAACTGTCGACGACTATCGACACTTGATCTGTGGTTGGTAGGTGAATCTGGCTGTCAGTCTGAAGGGTTTCCTCTGCAAACTTAAAGCCATACTCAAGCCCAGAGCAGCCACCGCCTTGTGCAAATATCCGAACGAATTGGATATCAGAGCCAGCCTCACTGGTTAGGTGATGGATCTTTTCGCTGGCATGATCTGTAAAACTCAGTAACGTCATTCAATCTCCTATTATGGCTACCCTAGCACAAATTGTTATTTAAATCAATTATTTGGTGGGCAAGTTAGCATTGAGTTGTATGGTGAGCAAGAGGTCGTTGAGATTGTTTAGTTGATCCTCCGCCTCGTTAGAAATCACTCCTTGGGTTGTTTGAGACAGGGTTTGAAGCTCTTGTTGGTAACCGTCAAGCTGATTGGACAGTGCGCTCATTTTCTTGGCTAAGGTGTCTAAGCTGGGTGCCTCGAGTGACTCATCAGAGATGTTCAATTGATTAATGATCGGTGCAAGTGATGGACTGTTCTCCACAATGGCATCGACTAGGCTCAATGGCTCAGCTGGTGCCCTTTGGGGTGTGGAAAGTAGGTCAAAGTTAATGGTTGGCAGTAACTGCCACAGCGATTCGGTGATGGATTGACTATCATCAGCATAAACAATCGCACTCATACACAAAATAATGACATGGTAATATCTCATAAGTGTATTATTATTCAAATAATATCCTGTGTCAAATTAGATAATTACTTGACACGAACCTACCCGTTTTGTCACAATAATAAGAGGAGGAAACCTTATGCACGAATTGCCAAAATTACCCTACGCAAAAGACGCACTAGCGCCATATATTTCAGAAGAAACCCTGGACTATCACTACAGTAAACATCATCAGAAATATGTCGATGAGGTTAATCGTCTGCTAGAGGGGTCAACACTGGAGAATAACACGCTTGAGCAGGTGGTGCTAAATTCAGATGGTGCGCTTTTCAATAATGCGGCACAAGCGTGGAATCACAATATTTATTGGGAGTGCATGTCGCCAAACAAAACTCCCATGCCTCAAACGATGGATCATGCTATCTCAGAGTCCTTTGGTTCTTATGAGGCATTTCTACATCAATTTAAGCAGGCTTCTCTCAAGCACTTTGGTTCAGGCTGGGTCTGGCTTGTGGTTGATAGCACGGGACGGCTCAGTATCACATCAACGGTCAATGCGGGCACACCCCTAACCGATCACATGAGTGTTGCTCTGGCTTGTGACGTTTGGGAGCACGCTTATTACCTTGATACGCGAAATGATCGAGGCAGCTATATAGATAATTTTTTCCAAGTAGTTAATTGGGATTATGTCTCTCATTTAGCCTTTTCTACTTCTAGTCCAGGGTGATGATTTGTTGACTGGGCGCTTCGATTTCATTATGTAGATGCTGGAAGTTTGTACACGTCACTAATAACTGCACGGGTAGGTTTTTCAGAAATCCAAGTAATTTCTTCTGGCGGCTGATGTCTATCTCGGCAATGATATCATCAATTAAGACAATGAGTGGCGTGGGTTTTTGTTCAAGTAATAGTAAGATCTGTGCCATTCTTAACGTGTAGAGTAAAATTTTTTGCTCACCTTGTGATCGGCGCTCACTGATCTTTTTATTATCGTACTTGAGGCTAAAGTCACCTCGCTGTGGTCCTAAATGGGTTATCTTGCCTAGCTTATCTCTTGAAAAGCTTTCTGACAGCTGCTGTTCAAAGCACTGACTGGTGTCCCAGCCTGGGTGATAATCCAGTGTGATCCCCTCTTTAAAGTGACACAGTGCGATTAAGGCTTCTTCAAAGTATGGTCGAATTGATTGAAAATAGGTCGTTCGATGTTCGTGTACTAATTGTGCGGCGACACTGAGTTGGCGGTCCCATACCTGCGTATCCTTAATGCTATAGGCATCAATCAGTGCCGCATTTCTTTGTTTTAGAATTCGTTGAAAGTTTCGCCAGTCCTTGGCGTATTGCTCACAATAATGAAACGCTCCCCAGTCGAGAATTTTTCTTCTTTCAGATGATTGTCGGTTATACAGTCGATGTAAGTCACTGTCAAGATAACACACAGCTGGCCGGTAGCTTAACTGGCTGATTCTATTGACTTTGTCGCCGTCTTCTCGAATGGTCGACGAGTTTTCTTGTGTTTTTCTAATGGCAATATGGCACGTCTCTGTTTGGCTTGTACAGTTCGCCTGAATTGTTAGGTGTGCCTGTTGCTCCTGAATGATCGCCTGAGCTGATCGATGCCTGAATGATTTTCCATAGGCAAGATAGTAAATAGATTCCAGAACAGAGGTCTTCCCTGAACCATTCTGGCCAACAATGACATTGAGTGTCGGGTGTAGTTCAGATGACCAAGATGTGAAACAGCGAAACTGGTCAATCTTGAGTGATGTGATCGTCATTAAACAACGAGTGGCATTACGATATAGCTGCTTTGGCTTTTTTGATTCGGTTCAGAGAATAACACGTTTTTATTCGCTTCTGTGAACTGTATGTCAATGGTCTCTGATGCCACGTTGCTTAGGATGTCCATGATGTAGTTAATGTTAAAGCCAAGCGTCGTGTTTGGGCCTTGGTACGTTAACGCAATTTTCTCGTGGATGTTTTCTTGTTCTTGGTTGTAAGCTGTGATGATTAATTCATTGTCAGATAATGTGATTTTAACGGCTTTGAACTTATCATGTGACAAAATAGAGGCTCGTTGTAAAGCTCGCTTTAGTGCCTCTACGTTGATATTGGCACTGTGCTCATAGATGCCCTCCTGGAATCGCGTACAGTCTGGATATTGTCCTTTAAGGGTTGATGTGGTCAATGTGAAGTCTTTTGTTTTGATGGTTAGGAGGTTACTGTAGCCAATATCAGCTAACTCATCGGTCTGTTGCTTCAGTTGTTTGTTTAATTCTAATACGACTTTTCTGGGCATGATAAATTCGAATTGAGAGCGGTTTTCTTGTTGGCTGTGTTGAAAAGAGAGTCGGTGACCATCTGTTGCTGTAGCGCTAATTTTGTCACTGTTAATGGACATATGGACACCATTTAAGTAGAGGCGTATATCTTGCTGCCCCATTGAGAAGACGGTTTTTTGCATCAGTTTTTGCAGTTCTCGTTCAGGAATGGATGCTGTGGTGATATTTTGTTCATCGATATTAATGTCTGGGAAGCTCTCGGTATTGAGTGTTTGGAGTTTAAAGGATACGTCCTGTTGTCTAATCGTCACCCAAGGTGCTGAAAAGGCCATGGTGATGGGGCCGTCATTGGGTAATTGTTTGCAAATATCTGTGAACTTTTTGCCAGGTACGGCAATGTCGAGTGTCTCTGTGTTTGATGCCAGCGTGTTCAGTTGAGAGCTCATTTTCGTCTCGCCATCGGTTGTTGTCAGCGTTAGCTCATTGTGTTGCCTAAGCGTTAGCTTGATGAATCCAAGGATGGGCAGTACTTGTGATGTTTCAAGAATGCCTGTCATCAGTCTAAGTGCATTGAGAATCTGATTTCTATCGATAGAGAGTTCTATGGGTTGGCTGGCTGTCATTGTGGTCTCCTTAGCATGATAGCAGTTCTTTGATTTGTTGAATGTCGTCGCGTATCTCGACTTCTTCTTGCTCAAGTGTTTTGATTTTTCGGTGGGCATGCAGGACCGTTGTGTGGTCTCTACCTCCGAATGCCTCACCGATCTCTGGTAGGCTTTTAGAGGTCAGGCTTTTACATAGGTACATGGCTATTTGTCTAGGCCTTGCTAGGGCAATGTTCCGTCGTTTTGAAAGTAGTTCACTTCTTTTGAGGTTGTAGTACTTGCAGACTGTTTGTTGAATGGAGTCAATGGTCACCAGTTGTGCGTGTGCCATCAACAAGTCGTGGAGTGCGTGTTTGACGAGTGTGATGGTGATCGGTTTATGTAAAAACTGGGCATGTGCGACGACTTTCTTAAGTGCGCCCTCGAGTTCTCGTACATTTGATTGGATACTATTGGCAATAAACAAAGCGGCATCATCTGGAATGTCGTAGCCCATTGCGGCTGTTTTACTGATGATAATAGCAGACCTTGTCTCTAGATCGGGTGGGTCAATGCCGACCGTTAAGCCCCATGAGAATCTTGACTTCAGTCGCTCCTGCAAACCAGTTAGTCGTTTAGGGTGTACGTCACTAGCAAAGATGATTTGCTGGTTTTTACTATAATAGTCGTTGAATGTGTGAAACAATTCTTCTTGAGAGCGTTCCTTGTTCATGAAAAACTGTGTGTCATCGATCATTAGAATGTCTGCACTACGGATGTCGCTTTTGAATTTATCCATTTTGTTTCTTTGGAGTGCGTGTATCATCTGGTTGACAAAGGACTCTGAGTGCGTGTATAGGATTTTTTTACTCGGATCTTTAGCCAAAGCGGCGTTGCCAATCGCATGCATTAAGTGGGTTTTTCCCAAGCCGACAGAGCCATAAAAGAATAGGGGGTTGGGGTTTTCCAAACTAGACTGGCCGCGTGGTAATGTGGCTTGTATGGCCGCAGCCTTAGCAAACTGGTTGGTTTTTCCTTCGACAAAGTTCACAAAGGTGAAGTTGCTGTCGATGGTTGAGGGGGCTTTGTCAATGATGGGTTGTGCGGGTTGTTCGATTTTTCTTTCTTGGCTTGTGACGCTGCCTTTTTTAATGATCGGATCGAGTGGGCAGGATTGGCTTGCTAATGCTTGGCGGATAAGGTTTAGGTAGTTGTTCTGAACGTGTTCTTCGACAAAGTCGTTGGGTGCATAGAGGGTGAGTGTCTCTTGTTCAACCTGGGCCTGTAGTGGGTTAATCCACAAATCATATTCGTCGGCTGCAACTTTGTTTTTCAGTTGTTGCCGGCAGTTATCCCAGACATCGTTCGACATGATTAATCCTTAATTGTAGACAGGGTTTTGATCTATTCGTCTCGTGTTCAATATACGAATTATTTGCGAGTAAGGCAAGTGATTTGTCAATCGTATCACAATGATTATGGTGCCTGAGGATTGGGTGTGGCGATGGCTTCTGCTAGCGGTCGTCGATTAGCTTCAGGGTCTTGCTCTTCACTTTCTTGAGCTTTTATCGAGCCAGATGGCAACCAGGCTTCTCGAGCGCACGAGAGCTCTAGAGGCCTGTGAGCGAGTGACTTTATCAAAAAGACAACACCGGTTACTCCCGCAAAAGACAGCTCGAACAGTTTCTGTTTGTCGTCACCGACTTCGTGTTCTTTGAACATGGCAGTCGCGACTATATTGGCAGCCAGGTTTGCTAGAACAAATACTGAGAAAATGCATGTGCTGGTAAAGACTCGGTCATGATTGAGCCAGCTCCCATTAAAATGATTTGATGGCCTTTGAGTTGTGGGTATGTACATAAACTATCCTTTTGAGTAATATGTTATGTGGTGTGGATGAGTGTGTCAAGGGAAATGTGCTTTCCTGCTTGGCTTCTATTGTTCCACGTGGAGCCACTCTGTTAATTTGCTTCTCTTGTGGCAGCCGGGTGTGTTGTATTAATTATCACTTGTTTTTTTGAATGAAAGGCGATACGTTAGCCTCATGTCTAAACAATATTTAACGGTGAGTCAACTGACGTCAACCGTCAAGCTGGCACTTGATCAAACGGTTGGTACTGTCTTTGTTCGTGGTGAGGTCGCTAGTGCGACACGCTCTTCTTTGGGACATTGGTATTTCACCTTAAAAGACCAGGGTGCTCAAGTAAGCTGTGTCTGTTTCAGTCGCCAAGCTGCCAGTATCAAAGGCACGATTACTGTTGGTATGCAAGTCAGTCTCTGTGCCGATGCGAGTTTCTATGCCCCGCGTGGCCAGTTTCAGCTCACAGTTTGGTCGATTGAGCAAGGTGGAGATGGCCTGCTGCAAGCTGCTTTTTTAAAGCTTAAGGCAGAGCTTCATGAGCAGGGGCTATTTGATGTGACCGCTAAAAAAGCGCTACCACCCATACCTGCCACCATTGGTGTGATCACTTCACCAACCGGTGCTGCGGTTGCCGATATACTGAAGGTACTACAGCAGCGATTTCCA
>DLBP01000064.1:0-499 GCA_002480165.1 Proteobacteria bacterium UBA7821
CAATCTCTCGTCCTTTGAACCTTAGGCTGACCTTGACTTTACTGCCTTGCTCGATAAACTGGGTGACTTTTTTCATTTTAACTTGGTAATCGTTCTCCTCAATCCCTGGCCGGAGTTTAATCTCTTTCATTGGCTTACGCTTTGTTTGAGACTTAATCCGCTTTGACTGTTCAAATCGATACTGATCGTATTTTAGTGCTTTACAGACTGGCGGTGTAGAATTACTATCCACTTGGACTAGATCTAGACCGACACTCTTACAATGAGACAAAGCTTTCTCGAGCAACATAATGCCTCTTTGGGAGCCCTCCTCATCAATAAATCTAACTTCTTTAGCTCTTATTCTATGATTACAAATCAATGTTTTTACCTTGTTAATGAGACTACCTCCAGATTTTTCGTCAAGAAAATTATCGTTGCTCAGCTTGCGCGATTGGCTGGTTGCCTGAGCAGTACTATGGTAGGCACGGGCGGTATCGAACCACCGACCACCACCATG
>DLBP01000064.1:792-3110 GCA_002480165.1 Proteobacteria bacterium UBA7821
TACTGGGTTCGAACCAGTGACCCCCACCGTGTCAAGGTGGTGCTCTACCACTGAGCTACGTGCCTGTTGGACAAGTTTTAACATTTTTTTCACACGAAATCAACTGGGTTTTTTCGCTGAAATGCCCACTCATGAAAAAATACACAAATATTTTCATTTTTTACACACTTTTTCCGTATAATGTGTTATAATGTAATTAAGAACAATTAAAAACGGAGAGAACATGAACCGTATCACGACAGCCACACTATCACTCTTGATGCTTGTCAACTGTCAAATCATCGCAGCTTCCGCCATCGACGTTCAGAAAACAGAGGCGATGGCTTTGATCAGCAGACTTGGCGCACTGGATGCTAAAATAGAAAACTTTGAACTAGAGTATAGCAGTGATAAAGATGCGGTTGCCTATGGCATACTAGAATTTTGTACAACCAACACGAGCGACGCTGCATGCCAGGGAAAAAGCAGTGCGGTCCAACAAGGTGAGCAGACCATTCCCGTCAGCCACATTGCCTGGGGCTTTGTCGTAGACGGCACCGAGTCAGAAAACGACTTCAACGATCAGCCAGAACAAGTAGCCGCGGGTGTCCAGCCTGGTTTCAATTATTTTAAAATACTTCGAAACACCTCCCAGACGTTTGGGGATCACCTGTGTATTGAGGTACACTTCAAGGATAGCTCAGAGTTTCCCAATATGTCACAGTCCATGTCTGATAAAACAGTCGTTCTGTGCGCTATTGCCAATGACATCTCACAATCACTCATCGATATTGATCACGTTGACCCTGATAACTCAGATGGGTTCAGTAATAATGCACACGCATCCATCTCTGGATGGCGCTGTTATAATCCACACGGCCAGGTGATCTCGGGCAGTAGCCCAACCCAATATGAAGATGACCTTGGTAATGCTGGTAATGCACTTGGTTACATGTCTATAGAGGAACAACAGTATCGGCTTGTTGAAGGAATTAGTGGCTATTTTAGTTCATGCTTTCCAGCAATGGATACCGTAAATAATGACTAACAGGGGAGGTAAGATATGGCTGACAAGACAAACTCACTCAAGCATGCTACGCACATAGCAACGTTTTTTTTCCTCTTGCTGTCATCGATTAATGCCATTGACCCGACAGAACAATCACAAGGACTGGCGAAAGCCCAACTGTCATCGGTTGGATCTCTCCCAGCAAAAATTGACGCCATTGGGCTAGAATTCTCAGCCAGCAAAGAGGCACTTCGCTACGGCAGATATGAATATTGTAGCAGCAAATACCGAACTGATAGCGACACCCCAACCGCTCCATGGCCAGACTCAGCTTGCGATGGCAAATCAACCAGCACCCGTATAGAGGAATCAGCCGTTCCTGTTAAATACATTGCCTGGGGGTTTGTCTTAGAAGGTGATGAGGCTGATAAAACATACAACGATATCTATGGCATCTCACCGGGTACGAATGCATTCACACTGATTAACAATAACTCTGGTACATTTGGTGATCACCTCTGCATCGAAGTCCATTTCAAAGACACATCTCAACTGAAAAATGTCTCACTGTCACTCAACAATAAAACCATTGTCTTGTGCGCCAACTCAAGCGATGCCAGCACGGAGCTGGTTGACATTGACATGATTGATAGTGACAACGATGGTCTCAATAACCCAACACATTCAGTCATACCATCAGGACCATCTGGATGGCGATGCTATAATCCCCACAACAGTCTTGGCAATGGCGGGCTTGGCATGGGTTATATCGAACTCAACGGCAATCCCTTCAAATTAATATCATCTGTTGGTAACATTTTTGACAACTGCTTTCCCGCCATGGAATCGGTTGACAACTAATTAAACCCAATCAGAACAACCACGCAAATTAAAACCATCCGGCTGAGCTATTCCTAACATAAATAAGAAAAAAAGGTAACTTATACAATACTTTTTTTGGTTTTTGTGCTATAATAGTAATAGAAAAACATTAAGGAGTAAGAATCATGACAAAAATAACAAGCACCGTACTGTCTCTCGTTGTTTTTTGCTTTAGTTTCACCTCATATGCCAGCGTAGGCGGCATGGACGCATTGAAAGACGACATCAATGGCCAGCTGCAAACGGCAAACTTGGAAATTGAAAATGCATTGGCCGTTCTAGCTGAACGATTAAATCAAAAGCTAGATCGACTTGACGCTTATGAAAAATCCTACTGCAACATCAAAGGTGATAATTGCATCAATCCAGCAAGCTTAACCGCCACAGAAGAGACTGAAATCAAAGACGTGATTATCCAGAAACTAGTTGGTGGATGGGTAGGCACTGG
>DLBP01000013.1 GCA_002480165.1 Proteobacteria bacterium UBA7821
AAATTATAATTTATTGTTATTCGTCTTGATATTTCTGAATTGCGGTGATATCTTACAGGTTACCGGGTGTTCGCCCATGCGTGATGTGATTGCCCGACAGATGTCTATCAGAATGCCGAGGTCTTGATCGCAATGTCCAAACAAGATAATCGCCAAATCAACTATGAATTGTTGTTCAGTTGGGTGACATGGGTGCTAATAGTAGCCTGTTACCTTGCTGTATCGAACCCCGCTGTCTTTTATAATTTCGTAATGGCGCGCCCAGCATTGGTTTCAGTGATCAGCCGCTTTAATTATCCACTCTCACTCCTGGCATCCCTGTCGTCTAGTGTAATGTATTACCTAGTCGAACTGATGAAGTACACGGGTCTACACGCGAGAGTCGTTGTGAATACAATGGCTACTGTGAATAATAACCTTGATCATTTTAAGCAGCTGGGCAATATCGTTCTGGCGTGTGTGAGATCTATGTTAAGGTCGTGTCTTGAAACAGCCTATGTGACGCAGGTGCTTCATTTACACAGAACTTATTACACTGGAACAGTTGACCTTCTCGGCAATATTAGCCAAAAAAATGGTAACCTCAACGAAGAAGCTCGCAGTGGTTTGGTTTTTTTTCTGACATTTTCTTCAACCATCATCACTCTAGTGAGTAATCCACTCGGACGATTATTTAGTATGGCGACGTCTGCTTCAGGTCTGTTGCTGATTTCCTTGACATGGCTGGAGCGCAATGCCAACAGCCGAGCTGAGCTTTACAAGAATGGTGGTAGACGAATTTCTGGTCATGTTAGAAGGGTCGAGCAACAGGCCACTTTCCATGCTTCTTCGAGGGGTGGTGAGTGTCAAAATAATGTCAACCCCAAACAGAACCAGATAATCAATCGTCTAATCGAGCAGTTTAATCTAACTGAATGGACTAGACATGTTGTTCTGAGTGTGTCTTCTGTGTTGTCTAAAGTTAAAGATCTCTTCGAAAAGTGTATCGATAGTACATCATTTTCTGCGCTTCGGCCCTTCCAAGAATTGGTTACTCATAAATTTGAGGACGCTGTCTTCTGTGCTCGCTTTTATAGCTTAATTTCTGCTCAAGTCTGGAGGTCCATTTTTAGCCAGCCCCTTTTAAAATCTAATCCGACAAACACAGGCCCTGCTCCAGTAAGTGGCAGTCGGGGCTCGTCCCAGAAACAAGAAACACAATTCAGAGTCATACAGTATACGTATGGTGGTGGTGGGACGAGTCGATTGATTAGATATTACAAAGATAGTAAGAAAGAAAGGCCTGTGGTGCTACTGTTAAAAGAGGTTCTAGATTCGAATTGGCAAGCATTACTGTCGCAGTGGATTTACCCTGATGAAGACGATGCTCTAACCGTCAAGGATTGTATCGAATCTAGTATTTTTAGAGCTAGTATGAACACTGCCTTGTCGGGTTGTTCACAATTTGGTACCAAGTCACTGACACAGGGTCAGGATTTCTATGATTTCTACAAAACATTTATCAGTGAAAACACCAATGTCTACCAAGAAAAACAGCCGCTTGTGAGCGAGTGGTGCACACGTGATAAGCCAACGTCAGATTTTATCTTTTTCACTCGTTATCTACCATTGCTCGTAGCCATCGAGGCGGATAAGATTACAGATTTATACATTGATGACATTGTTGTACAGCACTGGTGTAATCTAAACATAACAATTAGTGCTAAAGACACAAACTTTTTTGAGGTGGTTGTTGAGAAATGTTGTAAAAAAAACATACAAGTAACCGTTAATAGTCGAACTCAGTTGTCTGATTCGATAAAACAAATACTAACAGAACATGGCAAAAAAATAAGAGAAAAAACAAGCGGTAGTCAGAGTCCGTGTGCTCATGGTCGTGTATTTGCGTTTCCGAGTTATCTTGATATGCGTCGTATACGTTCTCGTGAACTAGGTTCTCCTGAACCAGGTTCTCCTGAACAAGGTTCTTCTCAACTAGCATCGGCTAGATTTCTTAGTTTTTGATCGAATGGTTTGGTAGATAGCTTGACTGTGTGATGGTTGCTTATCATGAGGTCATCTCTAGTAGGGCCTGTCGATATTTGTCCATCTAAAAGCTTTCCATTAAGTCACTAATTAGTTAATATACCTACATGTATTCGAGGTAAGGGCATTCATGACCGATGTGGATTTAGAGAATTTCTTGGCAGATGAGTTAGATGAGCTGAAAGAATGGAGAGCGTCGATCAAGAGTGTTTTTTATCACTCAGGTGCAGCGCGAGCGTCTTCTATTATAGAATCATTACTAGAGGAAATGTCACAGTTGGGATGCCCCCTTGAGCACTCGGCTAATTCACTGTTGATTAATAGCATTATTGATAATTTGCCTTTAGATGAACCCGAGGCCGCTCTCCGGCTCAGCCGGCTGAGACGCTGGAATGCGATTGTTATGGTCGTGCTTGGAACACAAGTCGCAAAGGAATTAGGAGGCCATCTATCAACTTATGCGTCCATGTCCACACTGTATGATATTGGTATGGATTATTTTTTTCGGGCTAGAACAGCTGGTCAGTTAGAAGACTTGGTTTACTTTCAAGGTCACAGTGTACCCGGCATTTATGCAAACTCTTTTTTGTCTGGTCAGATCACTCAGCAACAAGTTGAGCATTTTAGACAGGAATGTTCTGGACGCGGTTTGAGCTCTTATCCACACCCCTGGTTGATGCCAGATTATTGGCAATTCGCAACTGTTTCTATGGGCCTTGGGCCATTACAAGCTATCTATCAAGCGAGATTTCAGCGTTATCTGATAGATCGGGCTTTGTTACCACCATCTGATCGAAAGATATGGATGTTCTGTGGTGACGGTGAAATGGATGAGCCTGAGTCACTCGGTGCGATTAATCTTGCTTCGCGAGAACATCTCAGCCAACTGATTCTGGTTGTTAATTGTAATTTGCAGCGGTTAGATGGGCCAGTTAGAGGCAATGGTAGCATCATCAGAGAGCTAGAGGCGAGTTTTCAGGGTTCTGGTTGGCAGGTCATAAAGGTCCTTTGGAGTAGCGAGTGGGACGAGATCTTTAAACGGGATACTCAACATATCCTCAAGAAAAAACTCAGCCAAATGCCAGATGGCGAACTACAAAATATGGCACATAAAGGCGTTGCTTACCTTCGGGAACAACTATTTGATTCACCAGAGTTGGCCAAGTTAATCGATGGGTACACTGACGAACAATTGGCTCGTCTAGATGTCGGTGGCCACGATCGTAGAAAAGTATACACGGCATATAGTCATGCAGTTAATTCAAAGGATAAACCAACAGTTATTTTAATTAGAACAATTAAAGGGTATGGTATACCCAGCGCGCACGCTGCCAATATTGCCCATAATTTAAAGGCGTTGTCGCCAGATGAGCTTGAACTGGTTGCCAAGCAGTTTCAATTTGACATAGACACGCCCTCGATGAGAGAACCCACTTTTTACAAGCCAAACTCTGATGACCCCGCTATGGTCTTCCAGAAAGAAAAGCGTCATCAGTTAGGTGGAGCGTTCCCCAAACGCCACAGTGATGCACCAGCGGTCCCGATACCGCCACTCACATATTTTACAGATCTACTACATGGGTTCGGTGATCGTGAATTATCCACGACGATGGGTTTTGTGAGATTCTTAAATCTGTTGATCCGAGATAAATCCCTTAGTGATCAAGTTGTCCCAATTGTTCCAGATGAGTCACGCACATTTGGCATGGAGGGACTTTTTAGACAAATCGGGATCTATTCACCTCATGGGCAAACTTATCAACCCATGGATCGCGAACAAATCATGTATTACCGAGAATCAAAATCGGGTCAATTACTCGAGGAGGGTGTGAACGAAGCTGGTGCAATGGCATCTTGGATTGCTGCAGCGACCGCCTACAGCACATCTGGTATCCAATTGTTACCATTTTACATCTACTATTCGATGTTTGGTTTTCAACGAGTCGGGGATTTAATTTGGGCAGCGGCCGATATGCGCTCTCGTGGCTTTTTGTTAGGCGCCACAGCTGGAAGGACCACACTGGCTGGTGAAGGTCTACAGCACAATGATGGACACAGCCATGTGATGGCAGAGACTGTGCCAAATTGCATTAGCTATGACCCAGCTTTTATATATGAGCTGGTTGTGTTACTTCGGCACGGATGTGTGGAGATGTTTGAAAAACAACAAGACGTCTTTTACTACATCACTCTGATGAATGAAAATTACAAGCAGCCAGCGATGCCTAAGGGTTGTGAATCAGGAATCATCCAAGGGATGTATCTGTATGACACTGTATTAGCAAAACCCAATAAGCCGATGATTAACCTAATGGGATCTGGGACAATTTTACTCGAGGTGATCGAGTCAGCTCAGTGGTTAAATGATACATTTGGTATCGGCAGTTGGATTTGGAGTGTGACCAGTTTCACACAGCTTAAGCGAAATGCTCAGTTGATAGAGCGAAAAAACCACAATCAGTTTGACCAGAAGTCTAGCTCACATTACCTAGAAATCATCATGGCTAACCACCAAGCACCCATAGTAGCAGCAACCGATTACATCCGGTCATATCCAGAGCAAATTAGAGCCTATGTGAATCAGCCATATTATACATTAGGTACGGACGGCTTTGGATTAAGTGATACGAGAAAACGCCTAAGGCAGCATTTTGAAGTCAATAAGGCCTACATTGTTTACACGGCATTAATCGCTCTGTATCGGCTGGGTCGGATTTCTCGTAACCACATTAAGCAAGCAGTCACTGCATTGGATATAGACTTAAGTCAAGAGTCAGCTATGACCTTTGATATGAAAGGAAGAGACGAATGTCGATAGTCAAAACAGTCCGTATGCCAGACCTTGGCGACATCCCCCATGCTAAAGTAGTTGAGATCTTAGTTAACACTGGTAGTCAAATACAGTTGAATCAATCATTGTTATCTGTTGAGTCTGAGAAAGCGATGATGGAGGTCCCCTGTGAATTTGAGGGCTGCATTGAAACAGTGTGCGTATCAGTCGGTGATGTTGTCAAAACCGGTGACCAGCTAGTGACTGTGTTGGTAGCAGATGCCTGTGATGATGATGCTCATGTGGCTGTGGAGGAACCATCGGCTTCTAAGCTGGTGTTGGTGCCAGAATTGGGTGGTGGCCAGGTAAAACTAATCGAGTGGCTGGTGAAGCCGGGTGCTGAAATTACCAATGATACTCCAATTTGTGTACTAGAGAGTGATAAAGCAACAATGGAAGTGCCATCAACAGTGAGG
>DLBP01000032.1 GCA_002480165.1 Proteobacteria bacterium UBA7821
ACATCTAGTATTGACATCGACAGGGCTCAGTTCTATCAAAACCCGTAAAGCTGATGGGTTATTGCGATAGGCTGCATAGATTAAAGGTGTCATGCCTCTGTTATCTTGGTGGTTGAGAAAAGCATGATAAATACCAGCATCATGTTTGCTAGCAAGCGCTAGAATAGTAGTGAGACTATCGTCTTTTCTATCGATAGCAACCCACAATAAATTCCGATTTTGATTATCTGTAGCACCAAGGTGTTGGACACTAGAGGCACGTTCATCTAGGCTGGTCATCAATTGTTGATCATACATATCCCTCAGACATGCGATGTTGAAACTGTTGAGTATCTGTGAGTCAGTGTCTGCATTTTCCAGTGCCGACATCCATGCTTGTTGGTATGGTTCACGTTGTCTACGGAGAAGATACGTTGCCACTTTCACATGGTTGTGCTCCATTGCGTGTACAAAGGCAGTTTTTCCGTTTATATCTTTATCGTCTGGAGAAAATAGCTTGGTGTCCTCGAGCATGTATTTAATAACTGGCTCATGCCCATTTTTTGCGGCATACATCAAAGCGGTCATGCCATTGTAGTCACATAAAACCGATTCTTCCAGTCTCATGAGTAGCTTTAATATCTCAAGTTTACCACATTCAGATGCGTAGATATATACTGTTTTTCCTTGGTGATCTCTCAGATCTAGATGAGGCTTGATTTGAGAGTTGGGTATTTTTTCAATAATAGCATTTACTGTGCAAGTAGCAATGGTAGCAGCATACATCAAAGCCGTCTTACCTTGGTGATCTCGCAAATTGATGTCCACTGCCTCACCATCGTGTAATCTATTAATGATGGTATTGGTTTCTTCCCATTTTGATCTGCGAAGTTTTTGATTTTCTAGTAGATGCATAAGGGGAGTTTTCCCCATATTATCTTGCTGATTACAGATTATATATTGCTCTACAGGAGTAACATCGAGTAGATGACTAACAAGTTTGGATACATCTGTTATCTGGTTGCGCCTTTCGTGCTTTTGTAGTATGTATCTAGGATTGAGTAGGTGCATCAGTGCTGTCATACCCATATTATCCATTTGGGTAATGTCAGCTCCCTCCTCATCATCAAAGCCATTGAGTATCCAATCTATAAAATAAGTGCTAGATAGATGAGACAAGCCATACATTAAAGCTGTGCGACCATTATAATCTGCAATATTAACGTTTTGACACGAGGTATAGTCCTCGAAAGATTCAACCCTTTCAGATTTAGAAATGATAGCATGCATGAGTGCCGTTTTACCGGTTTTATCTTGTAAATTAAGATTGGCTTCTTTTATAATATCAAAATTGAATAAGTCAAAATCACCCAGTAGTAAATACATCAGCTGACTCTTGCCATGTATATCTTGGATATCAGGGTCAAGATCATCATCCAAAATTATGTGTTCTAAATCTGGTAATTCTTCTTCTTCTTCTTCATCTACGCGCCAAGTATTGCTAGCAAGCATAGCTGCTGTTTTACCACTGTAATCCTGAATATTGGGGTCGATTTGTATATAGCATGCATGATCGCATAAGTGTCCTGCTGCTTGACTACTATCGTACGGGTTACCTGCATACGCCCAGCCATGGCAAGCAATAATTAGCGCTGTCTCGTTTCTTTTTTTATCGATATAATTGACATCGATGTTGGGCAGCATAACTAACTGTTCCATTATATCGTCAGTATCTGGTATGCCATTAATTGTCTCTAAGAGTAGGTCACTTCTTAGTAGATGGTACTTGTTCAATTCAGCTAATGTAATTTTAAGTACGCTCTTTCTTAGGGCGTGAGGTTCTTGAATGACGTACCAGCCATTCCAGCCATCTCTCACGTAATAGGTTTTGCCTGTTTCATTTTCTTCATCTACATCTTTGAGCGTATAAAGCAAATCTGATAATTGATGCGCTGTTTGAGATTGTCTAGCTTCTTGAGTTGATGATGCTATAATACGAATCCGCTCATGTCTCAGCATTAGCTCGACAATATCATCATGACCACATAAACCAGCTATGGTTAGAGCAGTTTGTGAATATGAGTACTTTTCACCCACTTTTCTTGAGAGCCCTGGAAATGAAAACCGACCTCTACGAAATTCATTAACTGTCTCGCTCTCACGACCTCGAAGAATAGTATATATAGATGGGCATGGAACAACTTCTACTAGCATATTGGGCTGGGTTTTATTGTTATTAAGAAGACAAATAGTTGCGTTTGGAGATTGATAATATGCAGCATACATCAGGGCTGTTTGGCCAAACGAATCGACTTGATTTGGGTTTAAGCCAATGTTGAGTAGTTCTTGGATTAATTGTGAATTATCATTGGCTGCAGCGTACATCATGACGGTCATATTATCTGGATTGACGTCATATTGGACATTTTTAGTACCATATGCATCGATTAGTAACTGCTGTATGTTCATGTCCTCGGCTGTGAGATCATACCATTTAATGGTAGCCGATAGCATGAGGGCACTCAGACCATAGTTATCTCTGAGCGTGAGATCAATAGAAGGGTGACGCACTAATCGAGCGACTATACTTCTATGACCTCTCATAACAGCTGTCATCAAAGCAGTCATCCCGGAAGCATCTTGTTGATTGATATTATCGTTGGTAATTAGTGAGCTAGTAAGCCGTTCATCACCGTGTATCAGAGCATTTTGTAAATTATGACTGTAAGCAGGGGTTGTGCTGTTTGTCTTTGGAGTGAAATAATGGGATGCTTTGCAGTTGTGTTCCAGAATCTGCAGTGTAGTTTTATTAATTGCTTTAGTTTGATCCCACTCTGAAAGATGTATCGAAGGCATAATCTTGATATCTTTTAGCAACATTAATACGATATTATCCTTTCCATGCAGGATAGCTCTGCTTAGAGGAGAATCCACTGATTTCGGGCCGTGAATATTAAAATTAGCGTTAGAAGTTGAGCCGTAGCGACTACAGAATGATAAAATAGTATGGACGATTTCTTCATCACCATTTTCTGAAGCACGCATGAGAGTAGTCGAGCAAGTCGAGGCATGATGTTTCACACCATTGACGTCTAGGCCTGGATACGATTCTAGCAGTAATTTGAGCATATCGTTGTTTTTCTTCTCGACGAGACTGTGATACAGATTAACGTAATCACTTTGTAGCACATCCCTCCTATTACCAATCGAAATCAGGTTTTTAAACACTTCGATAGCGTTGTGTTTGATCGCTTCTTCCAGTAACAGTAGAGGGAACTCTCTAACCGGTATATCGCTACCAATCATTTTGGTAATCGCATCTGCGTTATCTGCTCTGATAGCTTGTAATATATTTTGTTTCATTATCCGCACCAATTATTAGTATACAGAAATTGAAATTAATTTCAATTGTTTTATGGAATTGATGGGCAGCGATCTATTTTTAGATAGTTATTATCCCTCTAACTTTTAATTAGATCACTTCATACATTTATTGTCTCAGCACACACAAGATAAATTAAATCTAGAATGGGTAAGCAAACATTTACCATGATTATTAGCAATGGCGTGTAAATAGATTACTGCTGAGATATCACTTTTTAAGAAGTAACTGGAATCTATTATTTTGTTTGATATACTATCAGTATTCAGTGTTAATATGTGAGTACACACCTATGATTAGCTGCATATTTTGATATGAATAAGTTATTACTATCAGAACCTACTAAAAAATATCTTAAACTTGTAAGTTGGATCGCTCTATTTTTATTAATTAGCTATAGCACAAGTATGATAACAAAAAGTAGTATAAATACTTGGTATGTGACATTAAACCGCTCTTTCTTAACACCTCCTGGTTATGTTTTTGGATTAGTCTGGAGTATTTTATATATTATGATAGCAACAGCTGGTTGGATGATTTGGAACCAAAAAGCAAACTCCAGAGCAAAGCTGCTGAAAAACTTATTCATATTCCAATTAATATTGAATTGGACTTGGAGCCCTTTATTCTTTATATATCAATTGACAAATTTTTCGATAATTTCCTTAATAGTAATGATTATATCAACCGCAATATTGGTTTTTAAATCATACAAACCATTGCGCAATGTCTCAATATTGATGATGCCATATTTATTATGGCTAACATTCGCACTCTATTTAAACATATATATCTATCTGTACAATTGAATCATACGAATGAAGTTGTAATAAAATTAATGGAATATTTGCATAGTGCTCCCCTGCTCTTTCATTATACAATGCTAATTGTTACCTAAAAAATGGCATATTTGTTATTATAATCTTAATGTTTGCTGTTTAAAGTGGCCAGTAAATAAATAACAGAGAATAAAATGATAAATAATCAAGATAAAAGAAATGGCAACCCACAAAAATTGCCTTCAGGCCAGAAATCCTGGAAATGGAAAGGGCTTAACGTAATCGAAATAGCATTCCATTGCTTGATGGCAATTTGGCACATAGCTTATATACCAGGATTGTTAATACCATTTTTCACTCATCAATATATTCCAGGTATAGCTAATCGACCAGGATATCACGAACTTCTTTTCTACCCTGCCATTGCCCTTGGTATTATGCTATCTATTATTAGTTACGGAGTACTTGTATATAAGCTTATAGAGATTCACAAAGTTAGATCATCAAATAAATCGATCTGTGATAGGCAGTTGAACACTCCAGACTCAGATCTGAATCGTCGTGTTCAATCTCAAGATCTTGACGATAAAAATAGAATGATAAATAGTCATGATGCCCAGGGTACACACACAAGATCAATTAGCTGAACAACAAAGCTTAGTTGAAGCTGATAGTGGGGAAAGTGTTACAGTAAAATTAATTCAATACTAGAGTGACTTTATCACTAACTCAAAATCAGTTAGGTAATAATTTAGATAGGTGTGAGGTGATGTGTCGTGAAACAGTTAGATTGGATTTATGATCATTGTATGAGCAAACCTTATCGGCTGTCAATAATTTTGGCAATTATTGACAGTTTCTTCAAAGCATATCGTATATTTGCGAACACTAATGTATATCTATCGAGGTGATTTAGGTTGGTTAACCACTTGTTGTTTTTTGTAGTATCCACTTTATCTCTTTAATCTTACCTCCTCTCAGAAACTTCTATTTTTTATATCAAACAGTAACTAGTTTTATCTGTATTAAGCAGTCGCCAACTCATTATCGGTGTATCCAGCACTTCTCAAATAAGGTGCGTCTTCGTAGATACTACGCCCACTTCTTTTAAATCTTTCAGCAGTGATCCCAAGACCTTGCTTCTAAGCCACATTTTATTCAATCAGCTAATTCTGCTTCATTGACTTCTTCTTTTACGATCACCTAAATAAAACTGAATATTTTTAATAGAAGTAAATAGCTGCTTAACAGGTTGATCTTCACTAGTAGACATAATTATTCTCCTTGTTATTTCAATATAGACCATATGGACCATTTTCTTTAATTTGTCAAATTTTACTTCTTTTTGATTCAACTGTATCATATCTTCTAGATTTGTGGAGAGCATCAACAATAGTTGTCGATACTGGAACTGGTGAATGTGCATATTATGAAATGCTCATAGTCCATCTAATAAACCCTAGATCGATCTATCCAGATGCTTGTATCAAGTTCTAGATCGCTCTTACCGTAAATTATGAGCTAGCGCAGGTCAGCAAACAATCATCATCATCAAAACAACTTATGATAATAATTTACACAAGCTGGATTATGTGGGTTTAATAATAAATATTCAGTGCCTTAATCGCATTTTTGTTATCGATAGTTGATCGTAAAGTTAAAAGAATAAAAATTTCAAAATGACCTCTAAACAATAACAATTAATATCTTGAACTGGCTATCCTATAGTTTGCTTTAATTAAGGCTTATTTGCACATACCTGTTCAAGTCTTGCTGCATCATATGATGTAAGAAAACCCACCAGATTTCCGGTAGAAGCCTGGCCTATTTCTCTCCCTGTTGCCATCTTTTTCCAGATGTCGCTTTTATAATATCTTGGTTCTATAGCCATTAGCTGAGATTCAATATCTTCTTTAAGCCATGAGGTTCCGGTTCGTTAAGCAAAGCACCCAAAGCGGCTACTTGAAGTCGTAGGTCTTTTATAAATGCTTTTTTCAGATAATCTAAAACAGTCGGCCCAAATTAAACAAAAAAGTCCATTTGTAAAAAAATCACAGCAACTAACTGTACTTATGATGCACTGTGATTATTTGAATAATTACTTGAGTGATATTGTTGGCCTGATTGATTACTAATTACCGGAAATTTAGTGTGAGGTAATGGATCACCTGCTCTTAACAAATGGATAAATCAAAATATAAGCTATGACTTGAGCAATGATTAAACAAATTCCTTAGAGGCAATCTGATGACCTTTTGATCAAAAATATTCATTATTGTTATTGTATTAGGCTCCATGATTTTTATTTTAAAGTGAGAAAAGTTCATAGGCTTTATTTGGTCTATAGAAACCTAGTGGAACTCGTTTCGAACTGGAATTTGAGTTTGATCTGTCAATTTGATCTGGGCCAATCACTGTTGCTATTACATCTGGAACTTCATTGATTCTATCTCATACGCTTATCCCAGCCGTGTATTCTGCTTGATAGAGCATGTCTTCAATCTTTTTAAGTTTTTGCTGATTAAGTGAT
The DNA here is from genome assembly GCA_002480165.1 of Proteobacteria bacterium UBA7821. Taxonomy (GTDB): domain Bacteria; phylum Pseudomonadota; class Gammaproteobacteria; order Comchoanobacterales; family Comchoanobacteraceae; genus UBA6594. The sequence continues at coordinate 6,671 of DLBP01000032.1, forward strand.
TGGCTATTTTTGATGCCTTCAATAAAATCGACGTCATTCTTACTGAGATCTATCCTACTGACATCTATCTCATTGTCGTTAATCAGTGTTATAGCCGTTTGCTGATCATTTTCCTTAAAGGCTTGTTGAAGTAAAGAATGGATCAGGTCGTCAATCTTTTGAAGTTGTTGCGGTTCAAGTGATTGGTTATTTTTGATTTCTTTAATAAAACTGATGTCTTTCTCACTGAGATTTATCCTATCGTCACAAATCAGTAATATAACCATTTCGACATTTTGTTCCTCAAAGGCTTTTTGAAGTAAATCATAGAGAATTTCTGCTGCTCTTGCTTCTTGATTTAGGATTGTTTGTTCGCTTACTTTTTCACGATTGACAATATCATTGGAATTAAATGGTCTGAGCTGCTTAGGTTTTAATTGATTATTAGCCACAGATTTACGATAATCATAAAGTCCAAAACCGGATAGGTTAAGAACAACATAAGAGATCAAGAAGGCCACGAGAACAGCATTAGTCGGCGGAAATGACAATAGAATAACAGCTAGAGTAATAGTTGACACCAGAGCAAGTAATGTCAGTAATCTCAATAAATTCAGCTTAGTATAGACATTTTTTCCACCTTTTTTACTTTTCATCATAATTCTCCTTTTCTATTTATAATCTTATTATAGCATATAATCAGTCACTTGCCACATATGGGCGAGAACTAAATCACTGCGATTGATAGATCATGGGTAAATACTCTACAATACCTACATAGTTGGTTTGTTACCACTATCGGGATCATTATCAAGTTCAAAATCGACACTGGCTTTAATGGTATTAGCAGCGTCTTCATAAGCTCTAGCAGTATTATCGGCATTACTGAATGTTTGTCCAACAGGTGAAGAGTCTTGTGTCCTACGGTTAGAATCGGCTGTTTCTTGGATTTTCAATATTCTAACTTCTTCAATCGGCTGTGTGAAGCGATCATGTTGGTATAACG
>DLBP01000077.1:0-3553 GCA_002480165.1 Proteobacteria bacterium UBA7821
GTTGTAGCTGGAGCAGGGTCTGTTAGGTCATCAGCAGGAACATAAACGGCCTGTATTGAGGTAATAGAACCTTGTTTGGTGGATGTGATTCGTTCTTGCAGCATCCCCATCTCCTCAGCCAGTGTTGGCTGGTATCCAACAGCAGATGGCATCCGCCCTAATAATGCTGATACTTCAACACCGGATAATGTGTAACGATAAATATTGTCAATGAAAAACAAAACATCGCCTTGACCTTCTGAGTTATCTCTAAAGTACTCTGCAATGGTTAGGCCAGTCTTGGCGACTCGAAGCCTACTGCCAGGTGGCTCATTCATTTGGCCATATACCAACGATACTTGATTGAGTACATTCGACTCTTTCATTTCATGATAAAAGTCATTCCCCTCTCTCGTTCTCTCACCCACTCCTGCAAAGACCGAGTAACCGTTGTGCTCTAGCGCAATGTTTCGAATAAGCTCTAGCATATTAACTGTCTTACCCACACCAGCACCACCAAATAAACCAACCTTACCACCTTTGGCAAATGGACAGAGTAAGTCAACAACTTTGATGCCCGTTTCTAGCACTTCCGTGTTAACTGTCAGCTCTGGGTACTTCGGTGGTTTTCGGTGAATAGGCAACCGAACATCGCTACCAATTTCACCCTGTTCATCAATAGGCTCTCCGATAACATTCATGATACGGCCAAGTGTTTTTTCTCCCACAGGCACTGTGATAGAGCCACCTGTATGTTTGACTTTCATTTGGCGCCGGAGTCCTTCAGACTCCCCCATGACTAATGTTCTGACAATAGAATCACCCAACTGTTGCTGCACTTCAAGTATTACGCCCATTTCCTCCACTTCAAGAGCATCATAAATATCTGGCACCCACTGACTGGGATATGAGACGTCTACTACGGGGCCTTTGACGCTGACAATTAAACCAATTTTCTCTTCTGTCATCTCTATTTCTCCTCAATATCGCCTGCACCAGCGACAATTTCAGCCAGTTCTAATGTGATACTGGCTTGCCGCGCTTTATTGTACATTAAATTTAAATCCTCTAAAATCTGGTTTGCGTTATCAGTTGCATTTTTCATTGCAATCATTCTGGCTGCATGTTCAGAAGCCACATTTTCCACGACGGCTTGGTAGACTAACGTTTCAATGTAACGCTGTAATAATACATCTAGAATTTTTTTTGAATTGGGCTCATACAAGTAATTATAGACACCAGAGCCTGCTTCCTCAAGGCTGTTTTTCGGTAGTGGTAATAACTGTGTTAATGTCGCATTTTGCTTCATGACACTCTCAAAGTTGTTACTAGCGATATAGACTTTTTGGATCTCGCCGTCACGATAAGCATCAATCATCCATTTAGCAATCCCGATCACATCAATCATAGAGGGGTGATCACCCAGCGACTTCGAGCTGGCAACGACTTTATCCGAAAACTTTGAAAAATACTGGATTGCTTTATTACCAAATAGGCAAAGCGCTTGGTCAACCTGATTATCAGCAAGGTGACTCAGTTCAGCTAAAACCAATTTAAACAAATGAGAATTTAATGAACCACACAACCCTCTATCAGTCGAAATAATAATAAAGCCACACTTACTTACCGTTTTACTTTTTTTCATAAAAGGATGAATATAATCCGACCGGCTACTGGCAATGTGTCCAATGATCTCTTTGATGATTTTGGTGTATGGGCGTGTCATTAGCATGCGTGACTGGGTTTTGCCCAGCCGACTGGTTGATACCAGTTGCATGGCATTGGTAATTTTCATCGTTTTTCTATTACTTGCTATCTTAGCGCGTATTTGGGCCATGTTACTCATGTGTTATAGCCTATGATCTTGTTTGTATTGAGTGATGATCGATTTTAGCTGAGCCGCGAGATCATCTGATAAATCGGCTTCATCGATGAGAGATTGCATCGTGTCATTGTGTTTTGAGTACATGTGTTGAATTAAGTCAGCCTGAAAACCCATGACGCGCTCAAGGGCAATACTGTCCATGAGGCCTTCTTGAACAGCAAACAAACACACGGCCATATCAGCGATACTCATTGGAGAGAACTGCTTTTGTTTCAAGCACTCCGTCACACGCTTCCCTCGCTCTAATTGGTTTCGTGTCGCATCATCTAGATCTGATGCAAATTGAGAAAATGCTTCAAGCTCTCTGAATTGTGCTAGAGCCAAGCGAATTTTTCCGCCCAAACGCTTGATGAGCTTAGTCTGAGCTGCACCACCGACACGTGACACAGACAAGCCCGAGTTAATCGCTGGCCTAATACCTGAGTTGAATAAGTCGCTATCAAGATATATTTGACCATCTGTAATGGAAATCACATTTGTTGGCACAAAGGCAGACACATCACCGGCCTGTGTTTCGATAATAGGCAGTGCTGTCAGGGAGCCTGTTTTTTTGGTCTTAACCCCAGTTGTTTTCTCAATATACTCAGGTGTGACACGCGAGGATCGTTCAAGCAGTCTGGAGTGGAGATAAAATATATCACCAGGATAGGCTTCTCGGCCTGGTGGTCGTTTGAGTAGTAGTGATATTTGTCTGTAGGCCACCGCCTGCTTAGATAGGTCATCATAGACAATCAGAGCATCTTGGCCTCGATCTCTAAAATACTCGCCCATGGTTGTACCTGAAAACGGTGCCAAATACTGCATTGCTGCTGGATCAGCAGCATTAGCAGCCACAATGATCGTATGTGCCAGCGCACCATGCTCTGATAGTTTATTGACGGTAGCTGCCACGGATGAAGACTTTTGCCCGATGGCAACGTAGACACAGACGACACCCGTATCTTTCTGGTTAATAATTGTATCGATTGCTATTGCGGTCTTACCGGTTTGTCGATCACCAATAATCAACTCTCGCTGCCCACGCCCAATAGGAACCATAGTATCAACTGACATCAGGCCAGTTTGCAATGGCTGCAATACCGATTTTCTTTCGATCACACCAGGCGCCACTTTCTCGACCACATCTAATTTGACCAGACCTTTCTCGACATTCTTGATGTCACCATTGCCATCAATTGGCTCACCCCGGGCATCCACTACTCGCCCAAGCAAGGCCTTACCAACAGGCACTTCTAGTTGACGGCCGGTACACTTGGCCACATCGCCTTCCTTTAGCAGCTTATAATCTCCCAAGGTGATGGCTCCGACAACGTCTTTATCCAGGTTAAGGACTAGAGCCACTTGGCTATTTTCAAACTCAATCATCTCACCGTACATCGCTTGATTGAGGCCATAGATTTGGACCACTCCATCTTTTAACTCAATCACCTCACCCTTTGAATAACTGTCTAGTGCTAGCTGAGAGCCATCTATTTTCTTTTCAATGATACGACTAATTTCTGTTACTTTAATAACCATAACTTACCTCTCTATCTATGCATTAGCTAACCGCTTCAACCGGCTGTCTAACGAGTAATCGTAGATGACATCATCAACATTAATCACAAAGCCAACAAGCAACTCGGGCTTGACTATTTGTGTGCATTTGACCTTTGTGCCAAGTTTTTCCGACAATTTTTTTGATATATC
>DLBP01000077.1:3844-6613 GCA_002480165.1 Proteobacteria bacterium UBA7821
TCCGACAATTTTTTTGATATATCATCGATGGCTTTGCGGGACAGTTTGCAGGCCGTTGTCACCGTTGCCATTTGTGTATTCTTAGCTGACAATTCAAGCTGGTGGTAGTGTTCTAAAATACTAGGAACAAGTGACAAACGCTGAGCCTGCATCAGTGTATTGAGCGCGGCCATTTCTCGCTGATCCATCTTGGGCAAAAGTGATACAATCAACTGTTCTAGCGCCTTAGACTTCGACCTGGGAGACTCAATAAGACTCATCATACTGGGCGTTTCAACAATCTCCTTGAGTGCACTTAGCCAGCTCTTAATCTGCTTGATATCAGATGCAGTTCGACTGATATTCCAAAGCGCCTTCGCGTAGGGCTTTGCCTCAGAACGCTTGGTATGCTTTTTCACTGCTCGTCTTCCTTGCTATTGGCCAAAAACCCATCCAAAACATCTTGCGTTAGGATTTTAGGATCGTAACGCTCACCAATCAACTGACGACAGAGCATTTGAACATGGCTCAGTTGTTGATCAACTAAGCCCTCTTTTACTTCACTGGTATACGTGTCAATCTGGGAGTGCGCCTCTTGGATTAGGCGATTTCGTTCAGAGACAGTATGCCTTCGGGCCTCCTCGATAACCAGTGACGCCTCGGAACGGGCCTCCTTCAGAATGCCCTCTCGCTTGCCTTGAGCGTCTCGTATAATCTCATCTGCCTGTTCATTTGCCTGGCTTAGTGCCAATTCCGCCTGCCGGGATTGCTCAATACCTTGCCTAATATCCGCCTCTCTTTCTTGCAAGGAAGCTAGAATGTGCGGCCAGATGTAACGCATCGTCAGCGCAACAAATATGGCGAATATAACGGACTCTACGAAAAGGGTGGCATTAATATTCATATCAGAGACTCCTTATAAGACTCTCAATTACTTTAGCCCGATGGCTTCCACGGTTGTCAAGAAGGAGGCAACAAATGGATTGGAGAAAACAAAGTACAGGGCAATGGCCACCGAGATCATCGACACAGCATCCAGCAAACCAGCTATAATAAACATTTTTTGCTGTAGCATCGGAGCAACCTCTGGTTGTCGAGCCGCACCTTCTAAGAACTTACCGCCAAGCAAACCAAATCCAATAGCCGTTCCTATTGCAGACACTCCCATTAAGAAGGCAACCACATAAGAAGTGGACTGATATATTTCGCTTAATAGTGAAGCCATTTCAATACTGCCGGTCATAATCTATATCTCCTTATGAAAAAAAATCTATTACAGTCTCATTATACTACCATAATGAAAAGGTTTTACAACAACTATATGACTCAATGGGATTCTTCTGCCATTGCAATGTAGACAATGGTCAACATCATGAATATAAATGCCTGAAGTGTGATAATGAGTATGTGTAGCGTTAGCCATAGGCCAGCACCCAGCCACTGCATATACCAAGGCAATAATGCAATTAAAATAAAGATCAGCTCACCGGCATACAAATTACCGAATAAACGAAGCGATAATGACAGTGGACGAGACAGCTCTTCGAGTGTCTTTAGAAAAAAGTTAATGGGGATTGTGATGATGAATTGAGGGGGGAAGGGGTGGCAAAAAAACTCGCGCAGAAAACCCAACAAACCCTTGCTGTGATACATCACGCCCATGACGATAAAAAAAACTGACAGCGACAGGGCAAACGTCATGTTCAAATCGGCGGTAGCAACAGGTCGAAAATACTCAACACCAGCCATACTGGCTAGCCAAGGAAATAAATCGACTGGGATCATATCAATGAAATTCATTAAAAAGACCCAAACAAAGATGGTCAGGGCCAGCCCACCCACAAATGGACTTGATCGACCCAAGGAGTCAACCACTTGCTGGTCGACAAATTCGACAACAGATTCGACAATGTTCTGCCACAGAGACGGAACGCCGCTATTGGCTCGCTTGGCAACAAAAAGAAACGTGAAGAAAAATACCCCCCCCATGACCAGAGACAGTAAAATAGTATCTAGGTGAAGGGTCCAAAACCCACCATTACCGGGTGACATTGTTAGCAAATTAAACTCTAAATGAGCTAAGTGGTGGTTGATGTATTCTGCATATGTGTTTGCCATAAAGCTAGGTCTCTGTCAAAACAATTTTTCTGATTTTATCACAAACAAGCCATCCTAAGCAACTGTGAATTCATGACAACCCATGAGCAAGCGACTGTGCGCCACAATGGCAAGCACTAACCCGACCAGTACGTGCTCCCACATCAACGGAAATAATCGATACAGACACACCATAGTCAAACCAGTCACGAGCAATTTCAAAGTATACCCAGCAACCAGCTTGGTCCATGAACAGGGCTTAAACGAGAGACACCAGGTATTAACCACACACTGGGCTGCTAAAAAGGCCAACATCGTTATTGCAATAACCCAGCCTGCCTGGATGCCACACCCATTAGCCACCGCAGCAGATACCACCAAAGCAGTTAAACAGATCAGCATTCGGTTCGAATAAGTCAGTACAAGGTGGCGAGGTGCAGACAAAATAAGGCCAGGGATTATATAAACCGGTATCAGTATAACACTTTTTTGTATTTATCCAATAAAAAACTTGACGGCTCTAGCTAAAGTAGGATTTGATTATATCATTATACGACAAGGTACATGCTGATGAAAAAGACCCTAATGAGTGGTATCACCCCCTCTGGAAAACTAACCATCGGTCATCTATTTGGCTGCATTCAAAGCTGCCAGGCATTGGCTTCTGAATATCAGTGCTTTCTGGGTGTCATG
>DLBP01000083.1 GCA_002480165.1 Proteobacteria bacterium UBA7821
TTGGTGATGACACCTATGGCCAAATATTCTGCGATTCATTATCATCCCACCAAGTTGGCCATGACCCAGCCCACATCAGTAACACACAAACAAGCCACTGCCTGGTATTCATCACTGAGGAGAGAGAGAGAACCATGGCGACTCACCTTGGCGCCTCACAAGCACTGAAACCCAGTATCATTGATGAGCAAAAAATCGCGGCCGCAAAGTACATCTATCTAGAAGGCTACCTATTCGATTTAGACAACCAAGCGACGCTGTTATCACACATTATTGAGTGCTGCACCAAGCATGACACTAAGATCATACTAACGCTGTCTGACAAAAACTGTATCGAACGGCACCACGAGCGCTACATGACATTTATCCAGAACAATGTCGATATTATCTTCTGCAATAAAGCTGAGCTGCTGGCATTAACACAGCAAACAACTTACGAAAACGCACAGAATACCTCTAGTGACATTTGCCCAATATGCGTCGTGACACTGGGCGCCAGTGGCGCGGCAATTATCACAAAAGAGGAAACCGTGATCACACCTGCAATCAATGTTGACAAGGTTGAAGACAAAACCGGCGCAGGCGACTTCTTTGCTGCGGGTTTCATTTATCGACTGTCTACCGATAAACCCCACATAACAGCGGAAGCTGCTGTCACCGGTAGTCGCTCGGCGGCATACATAATCCAAAAAAGGGGCGCACGCCCCAGGCAAGACTACAAACAATTCGTTCTAGCCGAGGAAAGTCTATGAAAATGCTCAAAAGCTTAAGCCAACGACTCACTAAGACTTTTCGAAAACTCAGCGGCCAAGAAAAAATCACTGCGGCCAACATCAAATCAGCCATCAAGGAAATCCAGCTGGCACTGATTGAATCGGATGTTGCATACGACGTCACACAAGCCATCTGCAACCAGATCACGGAAAAAGCGCTTGGAACTAAAATCGCAGATAAGCTCAGCCCCAGTGAAGCACTAATGGGAATAACCCATCAAGTGATCACCGGCATCATGACTAGCGACGCCAGCGCAGACATCAGGACCAACAACAAAGGCCTGACAACCATTCTATTAGTCGGTCTACAAGCAGCAGGTAAAACGACGTTTACAGCCAAGCTTGCCAATCGGTTCAAACAGCACGGTCAATCTGTACTACTGGTATCAACCGATATCTACAGGCCTGCAGCCATGCAACAACTAGAAGGACTGGCAACAAAAAGAGGGGTAGACTACTGGCAAGCGGATGCTGGAACAACACCAGAAGGGATCACTCGGGCAGCGATTGAGGTAGCCAATAGCAAGCACAGCGACGTTTTAATCATCGACACCGCTGGGCGAATCCCAAACGACACCAGTAAAATCAACGAACTCCAAGCAATTGCAAAGCATGCAAAACCCACTGAGACGCTGCTCGTGGTTGATGCCATGAGTGGGCAAGACGCAGCCGTAACGGCAAAGCTTTTCTCAGAATCTGTTAAGTTGACGGGTTTAGTCATGACCAAAACGGATGCAGAAAGCCGAGCAGGCGCCTGCCTCTCCTGCACATGGATTACCAAGCTGCCTATTAAATTGATCGGTAATGATGAAGTGGATGGCATTGCTGAATTTTCCCCTGAAAATACAGCCAATCTTATCCTCGACCAGGGTGACCTGAGCAGCCTCATCAAGACAATGGAGCAGCATGCCAACGAGTCAAGATCAAACAATATGCTAGCAAAGATCAAGCAAAACAAATTTGACTTCAATGACTTCCTCTATCAAATCAACACATTAAACAGCATGGGCGGGATCAGCAAACTCATGAGCATGCTACCCGGAGCCAATCAATTTGAGCAATCGGACATTCAAACTGATGAGAAAGAAATTGGCATTTGGCGGGCGATCATCCAATCAATGACAGACCAAGAACGCACGCACCCAAACCTAATTTCGATACCGAGTCGAGCCAAACGCATCAAACGAGGCTCAGGCACCAGTGACGCGCAACTGAAATCGCTAATGAAAAAGTTCAATCAAATCAAGAAGTCGTTAAAACGCATGTCAAATATTGCAAGCAAACTGGGCAGCCTTGCTGACATCCAGAAAATGTTCAAACAGCAATAACAAACAGATCAAAAACAAACACAGTTTACTACTTTATTTCAGAGTAAAACTGTGATATGATCAGTTGAAATTAATTTTTGGAAAATTTATGGAAAGAATACGACTACAACGATTTGGCCGCTGTCACCAGCCATTTTACGCAATTGTTGTTGCAAATAAGAAAAGTAAACGCGATGGCAAGTGCATCGAAAGACTCGGCTACTACAACCCATTTGCAGCCGGCAGCGAGAAGACCATCAACCTCAACATTGAACGCTATCAGTACTGGTTCGAAAAAGGCGCTCAGCCAAGCGACAAGGCCAAATACTTGTTCAAACTAGCCAAAAAGACTCTCAGAACCGAGAATGAATCACAATGATGTTCTAGTTGGCAAACTTGGCAGATCTCACGGCGTGAAAGGGTTCAATACCTTGCACTCTTTCACACAACCCGAGAAAGCCATACTAGAGTACACACCATGGTTACTGGGATCAGAACGACAAATAGTCACGTTAGAGTCATTCAGAGTCCATCACAAAAAAATCATTGTTAGAATTAATGGCACAACCACTCCAGAATCAGCCAAAGAGCTAACCAACCAAGAGATCTTCGTCAGTAGAGAAGCACTGGCGCATGTCGACTCAAATGAAAACTATTGGCACGATATCATCGGCTACCAAGTAGTCAATCAACAGGGTCACGTGTTCGGACACCTCGAGCAACTCTTTGATTCCGACAGCCTCGTTGCCATGACCGTCATCGACAAGCAAGGCAACCAACTAACCATTCCATTCATCAGAGACAAAATCGTAACTGGAATAGACGCTAGCAGCCAAACCATCAAGATCCAATGGCCAACACCCTAACCGCCAATATCATCACGCTATTTCCCGAGATGTTTGACTGTTTGTCATACGGTGTTACTGGCCGAGCAATCAGAGAAAAAAAACTCTTAATTCGCTGCTTCAATTTACGTGATTACAGCAATAGAAAAAATAAGCAAGTCGACGATAGACCTTACGGTGGGCAATGCGGCATGGTCTTACAATACGAACCATTGAAAAGAGCAACCGAAGACATCCTTAGCCAATCAAGCCAAACAGACATACCCGTTATCCTAACTTGCCCAAAAGGCGAACTCTGGCAGCAACAAGCTATCGAGCAGTTCGTTTCACACCAAGAAATCATCATTGTATGCGGCCGATACCAAGGAATCGATCAACGTTATATCGACCGTTATGTCACACAAACATGGTCTATAGGCAATTATGTCTTGACTGGCGGCGAATTAGCAGGTATGGTGATACTGGATTCTGTAACGAGATCGATGTCAGGCGTCCTTGGTAATTCCGAGTCGTACGATTTAGGCACCCACCAAAGCAGCGAGAAAGAGCCGCCACTATACACCCGGCCATACTGCGTGGATGGTGAGAAAGTCCCTGATGCATTGATGTCAGGCGATCCGAAACAAATTGAACAGTGGAAAAACGAAACGGCAAGAAAGCCAAGCAGTGAGGCATGACAATGAAGCACCCAACGATAGAAGCGATCACCAAAAAACACATTGACTCGGTTAATCATCCTGACATTCACACAGGTGATACTGTCGTCGTCAGTATGAATGTCACAGAGGGCAACAGAAAGCGTGTTCAAAAGTACAGAGGTGTTATTATTGCGATGAGAAATCGTGGTATTGCTTCATCCATTACCGTCAGAAAAGTGAGCGGTGACCATGCGACAGAACGTGTTTTACCACTGTATTCAAAGCAAATTGCCAAAATCGAAGTAGAACGACTCGGCGATGTACGGCGAGCAAAGATTCTTGAACAGCGCCATCTCAGAGGTAGAAAAGCGAGAATCAAACAAAAATTACCTAAGAAAACTGCGAAAGTAAGTCAACCGTCTGACAAGTAACGCTCAGTAAACGCATGATGGATGGCTAACTCAGACTCACTGGCCGAGACGACTCTCAGCTCTGATGTATCAATGTCACAAGGATCTGGTTGTGTATCAACTAGATTGTCACCAACCAGCCCGAGCGCATGCTGAGTCCGAGACATCGACAAATAGACAGACGCAAGCAAATCGGCATCCAGTAGTGCACCGTGGTGGACACGGGAGCTGCTATCAATGCCATATCGACTACACAGAGCATCTAAGTTATTTTTCTTACCGACGTGTTTTCTTTTTGCTACTTGTAGCGTATCAGTGATTACCCGGCCGTCTGCGAGGTCAATATCACCGGCCACCTTAAGGCGACTGAACTCCATGTTTAAAAAACCGAGATCAAATCCTGCATTATGAATAATTAGCTCAGCATCCGATAGGTAATCCAACAAGCCATCAGAAACCTCTCTAAATGTTGGTTTGTCATCAAGAAATTCATTGGTAATGCCATGAACAGCGATAGCTGACTCATCAACACTGCGCTGCGGGTTAATATAAACATGGTAGTCGTTACCGGTTCTTTGGCGACCAACCAATTCAATGATACCAATTTCAATAATACGATGACCGGTCTCCCAATGTAAGCCGGTAGTCTCAGTATCTAAGCAGAGTTGTCTGTGGTGCATATAAAACCCTCCCTGTAATGACTTGTCGCTCTAGTATGTTAACTTATACAAATGAATATCTCAAGTTTAGTTAGACAATGCTGGCTCTGTCACTGCTGGATGATAGAAGATACAATTCTATGTCGCCAGTGCGAATCACACTTGAATCTTACTCACGATGATGCCATCCCGTTCAGATACATTCACGTTGTTAACCGTGAGCAACACCACGCATGGATCAATACCCTCTTATTTGACAGTAGCACAAAGCGACTCATTCAGCAGATTGTCCGAATTCTAAGAAACATTCAGAGCAGAGACAGCAATCAACACACGATCACAGACAACCAATCCAATCACAAAACAACGAGTGATTTTAAGTTATTTGTTGAACTTGACAACGCATCCTCAAGGCAAATGTACTATGGCATTATCGTTTCGAACCAGCACTATCGGTAGTCATCGCCTATTCTTAACCGCACTTCGTAGTGTCCGAGCAGAGCCTTTCTTTCTCTTGTATTGATTCGTTTTGTTATAAGGGATATTCTTCTCTCGTGCTTGAAAATGTTCTTCTCGATCCGCTGTCGGCTCCATGTAACGCTCGTTGACTACCACAGAAACCATGGCATCACCCGAAACATTGACTGCTGTCCTAGCCATATCAATAATGCGATCGACACCGAATAAGATGGCTATGCCATCAGCTGGCACACCAATCTGATTTAATACCATGGTGAGTGTGATGAAGCCAACACTCGGAACACCTGCTGTTCCGATAGACGCGATCGTTGCCATCATAATGACTGTCAGGTAATCTGACAGGCTTAAATCAAACCCATAAGCATTCGTTATAAAAACAGTTGCTATACCCTGCATAATAGCCGTACCGTCCATATTCACCGTCGCGCCAAGTGGGATGACAAACTGGGCCACTGATCGCTTGACATGAAATTGCTCTTTAACGGTTCTCAATACAACAGGTATCGAAGCATTACTACTGGAAGTGGAGAAAGCAAACAGCATGGTACTGGCCATTTTTTTGAGAAATGACTGGATTGTGTAAGGTGTAAAGAGCTTAAGTATAATACCGTATACCAAAACGACTTGTAACAACAGCACAAAAAAGACAGTCAAGACATACGCTAATAACTCACCCAAAACATCGCCACCTGTCGAATAAGTCAGCTTGGTGATCAGACAGAATATACCCACTGGTGCAAAAGACATAATAATCATAATTGAACTGGTCAATACAGAATTAATATCACTGAAAAACCGTATAATCCGTTTGCCAGGCTGGCCGGATGCAATGATTGCGATACCAAACAAAACCGCTAGTATAATCAATTGGATAAAATCGCCCTCAACGAATGCCAAAAAAGGGTTTGTTGGCACCCAACTCAGCAGCAATTCCTGAAAAGATAGCGGAGACACTTGATAACTGATACTGCTAACTGAACCCAGATCAACCCCTCGACCAATACCAAACCAAGTTGCAACGGTCAATGCGATGGTAATGGCGATCGCCGTTGTAAAAATATACAATCCAAATGCAGT
>DLBP01000090.1 GCA_002480165.1 Proteobacteria bacterium UBA7821
CATGCACTGAATGATAGCCTAGCAGTATATGACCACATTATGGAAACAAACAACCTATCTGAAGAAGATATTATTTTTATTGGTGAGAGTGCTGGTGCGAACTTAGCGATATCGCTGTGCATTAAGCTTAATCAGATCCATCGAAAACAACCCTCTAAATTGATTCTAATCGTCCCACCGAGTGGTCAGCTGCATCATTTTGGCAGCGACTCATCAATTGCTTACTCGAATGGACCTAGCAGACTTGACATAGAAGCTTGTCGACGCTACACAAACTTGTATATCGGTGACAATGATTGGAATAACCCGTTGATATTTCCTATTTTACAACAGGACTACTCTTTTATAGCCGACACATTAATCGTCACTGCTGGGTTTGATGTTTTACGTGATGATGGCATTGCCCTATTCCATAAAATCAAGAATACAAAAAAACACACATACCATTTGTGTTTTGACACGTTAACCCATGAGTTTTTATTTCTTCATCACCACATCCCTGTGGTTAATGAGTTATTTAAGCTGCTTAGAGTGTTCTGTAGAGACGACTATCGATCCTCAATCACCAATGTTATGAGTGATATCAATAATAACTTAATTCTCTACGAGCTATCTGAGAGTTGATCAAGACCGCTTATCAAGCTGGTCTCGAACAATATCACCCAGTGTTGGCTGTGCTGGCTCTTCTTCAGCCTGTCGCCTCATTGCAGTGGAATCTTGCTCAGTCTGGCTGTGCTTCAGTGAATCACTGATTACCTTGGCTGGCTGAGTTGAAACCACTAGGAAACAGTTTTTTCGGTCAACCAGATAAACCGGCACTGTCTGCCCCAGCTCGTAATGATCAGACTTGGACTCACTTGACTTCAAGATAGCTTTGATATCATTTTCTAGCTCCAGAATGACGCGACTACTATTTGCTTCGATAACCTTAGCCTCGACGGATTCGTCAAAGCGGCTATTTGACAAGTATTCAGCGATCGGATCATTGACCAACTGCTTATGTCCCAGTGAAATACGCTCACGTTTAACATCAATGTTTAGGATGATTACTTTAATTTCCATACCCTTGCTGTAGTCATTGATGACTTTTTCACCAACTTCTACCCAAGATAAATCATTGAGGTGAATGAGACCGTCGATACCACTTTCTAGTTCAACGAAAACTCCAAAATCGGCAATCGATTTAATGACGCCATCTAGGTGGTCACCTTTTGAGTATCGGTCACTGAACTGTTGCCATGGATTCGTTTGGCACTGTTTCAGACCAAGTGAAATCCGCCTTCTTCCAGCATCAACTTCAAGAACCATTACCTCGAGCTCGTCGCCTAACTGAACCGCTTTAGTTGGGTGAATGTTTTTATTTGTCCAGCTCATTTCAGAGACATGAACCAGTCCTTCAATGCCTTCTTCTAGTTCAACAAATGCACCGTAATCTGTGATATTGGTAACAATCCCAAAGACTTTAGAGCCAACAGGATAGCGTTGAGAGATGTCTTCCCAAGGGTCACCAGCCAGCTGCTTCAGACCTAAGGAAACGCGGTTTTTCTCTTTCTCAAAGTGAAGCACTTTCACGGTAATCTCTTCGCCGATCTTAAGCATATCGCTTGGATGCTTAAGACGCTTCCAAGAGATATCAGTGATGTGTAATAGACCATCTACACCGCCCAAATCAACAAACACACCATAGTCGGTTATATTTTTAACCACACCGGTTATCTGCTTACCTTCTGCAATATCAGTTCTTTGTGACAGATCAACTTTTGGTGTCTGCGCATCCAGAACTGATTTACGTGAAACAACTAAATTATTTCTTCGGTGGTCCATTTTGACAATCTTGAATTCGAACTCTTGATTTTCCTGTATGGCATCATCTTTCAAAAGTGGTCTAACATCAACTAACGACCCTGGCAAAAATGCCTTGATACCTTTGACATCAACAGTGAAGCCTCCTTTGACTCTTTCAAGTATTCTACCGGTTACAATTGACGAGTTCTTGAATGATTCTGCTAGTGATTCCCAAACGATAAACTTAACAGCCTTTTCTCTTGATAAACTTGTCTCACCGTAGTTGTTACCCACGTCTAGAACCATAAATTGGTATTCAGACCCAATGGCCAACGCACCACCCTCAGCGTTTTCTTTGAATTCACTTTTTTTGACGTATGCTTCTGACTTTAATCCGGCATCAACAACAGCATAATCCCCATCAAAACTGACGACGGACGCTCGTATTATTTGACCTGGTTTAACGCAATATTTTTCTGACGCTTGATCTAGTAGCTTAATAAATTCAATAGTATTTTGTTCTGTCATAACTCTTCGCTGCGAGATGTTTACAAGTAATGTTGACTGGGTACTCTCATTGATACGCAACCAACATGTCATTCGAAAAAGACGAAAAACAGTTCATTATATCACTATAATTTCATGTTGGAAAGCACTTTTTTCGGTAATATGCGCATATCTGGTCAACCACTGCAGACCGCTGCATCTGAGTTGTGTCAATCACAATCGCATCATCTGCAGGCTTGAGCGGCGCAGCTGACCGTTCCATATCCCGTTTATCTCTCAAGCGAATCTGTTCGGCAACCACGGCCTGGCTCACACTGCGACCGGACAACTGAGCAGCTCTTCTGTTTGCCCGCTCCTCTAGTGTGGCGGTTAAGAATATCTTCATATCTGCCGACGGAAACACAACCAGCCCCATGTCTCTCCCATCGGTCACCAAACCAGGCTGAACAGCATAAGAGTGTTGTAGACCTAACAAAAAAGACCTAACCTCTGGATATGCCGCTATCCTCGATGCTAAATTTGACAATGCATCATCCTCTAAGATAGATGAAACATCTTGATCTCCGTGTAATATTCGCAGTCTATCTGCCAGAACGAAATCAAGCCTAAAATCAAAACATCCAGCATCAAGCACTTGTCCAGGCTGATAGCGAAAATCTTGAGCTTGCCACAAGTGAGCCATGTAGCGGTAGAGACAACCACTATTCATGTAAGCTAGCCCTAATCGTTTTGCAACAAGGAAAGCAACACTACTTTTACCGCTAGCTGACGGACCATCAATCGTGATAACAGCTGATGGGTTATTCATCGTCATTCATGATCACTGGATAAATGGATATTAAGCGCTGTTCTGAACTTAAGCCAATGAGATTGACACCTTGTGTGTTTCGACCAATAAGCGATACATCACTCGAGTGTATTCTAATCACAACGCCGGCACCGGTAATCAAAAAGATATCGGCATCATCCTCAGCCTCAACCGCGCCAATAACACGGCCGTTTCTTTGGCTGACTTTCATAGAAATAACACCACTTCCACCACGCTCTGTGAGTCGAAAACCAGAGAGAGATGTTCTCTTACCATACCCATTCTCACTGGCTGTCAAAACGATTGACTTGGAACGACTAGACACAATCATCGACACAACAAAATCATCATTAGCCAGCTTTATCCCTTTAACACCACGGGCAGTACGGCCAATACTCCTAAGTGTTGATGACATAAACCTAACGGCCTTACCCATCGAAGAGAACAACACAACGTTGTCATTCTCACCACTGAGTTTCACATCAATCAGGCTGTCTCCATTATCTAGTGAAATTGCATAGACGCCAGCGGTTCTTGGCCTTGAGAAATGACTCAACCCAGTTTTCTTGATCACGCCATTGCGTGTCGCCATGATTAACTGCTTATCTGAATTGAGCGCCAGAGAGACTGGTATCATAGCCGTCACCACCTCACCATTACCCAGGGGTAAGTAATTAACCAAAGGCCTACCTCTCGATGTTCTACTACCAAATGGAAGCTCATAAACTTTCTGCCAAAACACTCGGCCTTCATTGGTAAACAGCAGCAAAGAGTCGTGTTTTCTAGCAACAGTGAATCGACTGATGATATCCTCGTCTTTCATATCACCAACTTTCTTACCTTTACCACCTCTTTTTTGTGCTGAGTAATTGGCAAGCGCTTGAGACTTAATGTACGACTGACAAGATAAAGTTACCAATACCTCGATGTCATCTATCAAATCCTCATTAGTCATCTCAAGATGCGTTTTAACGATCTCAGTACGCCTTGGCGTTGAAAAGGATTGTTTGACATCCTCAAATTCAGATTTAATGACAGCCATTAACCTCACATGATTTTCAATGATGTCCTTGAGATCCAAGATTTTCGCAATTAGACTGTGGTATTCATCCAATAGTTTATCTTGCTCTAAAGCTGTCAAGCGCTGCAATTTTAGATCTAGAATGGCTTGCGCCTGATACTCTGACAAGTGGTAGCCATCATCAAGAAAACCGCGGTCTGGACCCAGTGAGTCGTTCCTCAGCAAAGCTGCGTTTTCCTTAACAAAAACAATGTGCCCTGCTTCCCATGTCGACTGCATGAGTAACTGCTTAGCCTCTTGAGGGCTTGACGAAGATTTGATTAATTCAATGACTGCCTCTATATTCTTAATCGATACAAGCAAACCCTCAACGATGTGTGCTCTTGATTTTGCTTTATTCAAGTCATGCATCGAGCGTCGAGTGACAACCTCACGCCGATGCGACAAGAATGCATCAAGAATGGTCATCACGCCCATGCACTGCGGCACACCACCGATCAGTGCTACCATGTTAATGTGGTAGTTCACTTGCAGCTGAGTCTGTTTCATTAAATTGTTGAGTACTACCTGAGCATTTTCACCGCGCTTGACTTCAATGACAACCCGCATACCTATGCGATCTGACTCATCTCTCAGACCAACAATATGCTCAATTTTCTTATCACGCACTAGATGACCTATCTTCTCGACGAGTCTAGCTTTGTTGACCTGGTAAGGCAGCTCTTTAACAATAATCGACTGCTTGCTTCCCTTTTCTGACTCTTCAATTTCTACGAGCGACTTTAATAAAATACGACCTTTACCTGTCTCGTATGCATCACGAATACCACCGGCACCAGATATGATACCGGCTGTTGGGAAATCAGGCCCACGCAAAACAGACATCAGATCATCCAGTGTACAGTCTGGTTGGTTAATTCTGAGAATAACCGCATCGATCAATTCTGATAAATTGTGTGGCGGGATATTGGTAGCCATTCCGACAGCAATACCAGTGGATCCATTTAACAACAGGTTGGGGACTCGCGTGGGCAGAACCGAAGGCATCATCTCACTGTTATCGTAGTTGGGAACAAAATCTACGGTATCTTTCTCAAGATCGGATAGCAACTGGTGGGCAAGCTTCGTCAATCTTACTTCTGTATAACGCATCGACGCAGCCGAATCACCATCTACAGAGCCAAAGTTACCCTGGCCATCTACTAGCGGCTCTGCCATCGAAAATGGCTGAGCCATTCTAACAATCGCGTCATAGACGGCTGCGTCACCGTGTGGATGGTACTTACCAATTGTATCACCAACAACTCTTGCAGATTTCTTATGAGGCTTGTTCCAGTCGTTGCCCATTACCTGCATGGCATAGAGAGAACGCCGATGAACCGGCTTTAGTCCATCACGCACATCGGGCAACGCACGCCCAACAATCACACTCATCGCATAATCTAGATAGGCACTTTTCAGCTCATCCTCTATGAGCACCTGGTTATCTTTATCTTCGAACACAGACCATTCCTAATATAAAACGTCTATATATTATAATTAGTTATGACGATTAATCAATCAAGATTTGATCGCAAATAGCGACCCAACAACCGAAACAGAACATTTAGATATTTATTCATCACCTTAGGTAGATAAACCAATGATCACACCCTCAGCATTTGACATCAATAACGACGACATGTTAGTTGTATAGGGGTAAACCACTTAAATATTTAGCTTAATAGGAGATAAAATGGTAAACAATCAAGTTAACACTGCAAGAAACGAAACGAATCCGGCACCAGCAGGAGCAGAATCACCGCAAAATCTGACCGCAGATACATCAACAAGCACGAATGTAACAAAAAGTAGTGACAGCAGAGTTTGCACTATCAACGGTGGAACAACATTTGTTAGAAGCGGCGCTGGCTCTCTTCTTGTAGGAACAACAGGCCTGGCCTTCGCAGGTATTGGAGGCGCATCATATGTGGCCACTGTACCAACCCAGATCTCTTACAACCTAATCCGCTTCTCAGCAACTGGATTTTTTAACACTGGCGCTATGGCAGTGAATAGAGCATTTTCGACAAATTACAGAGAAGATTCAGAAACTTCGTTCAGCTACCTCACAAAGACTGGAGTAATCGGAACAAGTAACACTCTCGTTTCGAGCGGAAGAACGAGACTCGCTAGTCTATTTACACCACGAGCAGAAGCACCAGCAGAAGCAGC
>DLBP01000031.1:0-396 GCA_002480165.1 Proteobacteria bacterium UBA7821
TTTCTACTCATCGCCATACTTTTTCTTGGTCTAAAAGCACACAGCTTCTCACTGGCTCATCTGGCTAAACTGCCATTAACGCTTCATGAGCAAACCGTGATCATGCTGATGTTTTGGATTGCTTTTGCTGTCAAAATCCCTATGTTCCCATTACATACCTGGCTACCAGATGCGCACACTGAAGCACCGGCTGGTGGCTCGATGATATTGGCAGCACTGTTGTTAAAAGTGGGCTCGTTTGGTATCTACCGATTCATCATACCCATAACTCCCGATGCCATGTATGCCTACTGGCACGTCATTGTTACCTTGTCGATCATTTCAATCACTTATATTGGTTTTGTCGCACTGGTACAGCAAGATATCAAGCGACTCATTGCTTATTCATCAGTTGCT
>DLBP01000031.1:689-16528 GCA_002480165.1 Proteobacteria bacterium UBA7821
AAACTAATTGCTTATTCATCAGTTGCTCATATGGGTTTTGTGACGTTAGGCAGTGTTCTTATTTTTCCAATCTCACTCCAATATCACCATAATGCTGAATGGATTAATATGGCTATTGAAGGGAGTATGATCCAGATGATTGCCCATGGATTTAGCTCTGCAGCCCTATTTTTAGCGTTTGGTTATATTTATAATCAAGTCCACGAGAGGGACATTGATCACTATGGTGGGCTGTGTACCGTGACACCCGTCTTGTCTGCATGCTTTATGCTCTTTTGTCTGAGTAATATTGGCTTACCTGGTACGGCAGGTTTCGTTGGTGAGTTCATGGTCATTATTAGTTCTGCGCAAGCCAATCCCCTCATTACCCTATTTGCTGCTTCAACGTTAATCTTATCAGCCAGTTATACTTTGTGGATGTATCGTCGCGTTTTTTACGGTAAACCCAGTCAATTGGTATCTAATCTAAAAGATGTGGAAGGGTCATTCAAAGTAACACTCATTGTTTTGGCGCTATCGATTGTGATCATGGGTTGTTACCCGAGGTTAATAACAACATACCTACAACACACGTCACATCCATTGGTTGCACACGCATTGAGATCAAGGTAATAGAGGGAGTCATTCATGACAACAGTGTATTTAACAGAGTTATTTTGTGTGATTGGAGCCATTGGGCTAATCATGACTGGCTCTCTCAAACGCGATATCAGCCGAGTTCAATTAACCAATACAGCCATCGTCATCTTGGGGTTTATCATCGGATTGGCCTTCTACAACCTCTATACATTTGCGCCCACTAGTTGTGCAACAGAAGCCTATATCTGCGCGGACTCATTGTCTATGTCTGTCAAACCATTATTAATCTCAATGCTTCTTGTGATTGTGATCATTAGCTCTCGTTATGTCTTACATCAACATATGCCGGTTGCTGAATTTTATTCACTGGCGCTGTTATCAACGTGTGGTGTCTTAGTGCTACTTGATTCCCAGAGTATTGTGATGCTCTACTTAGCTCTAGAGCTAATCTCACTACCCAGTTATATTATGTGCGCACTGGCACCCAATGATTCATTAGGTAAAGAAGCTGCTATGAAGTACTTCATCATTGGCTCCATTGGCTCTGGTCTAGTCTTATTTGGTCTATCCTGGCTCTACGGACTAACCGGTGTCATCACGCTCAGTGATATATCAAAAGCGTTATTACTAATCGAGGTGGATTCAACAACCAGCAACGCCATGTCTACCACTACGCTCATATCTGCATCGATTACTATTATGGGCGTACTAATCAAATTGGGTGTTGCTCCACTTCACTGGTGGGTTGCAGACACCTACCAAGGTGCCAATACGCCAACCACATTATTTTTATCGACCATTCCTAAATTTGGAGCAGCAACGATATTATTCAAATTGCTACACTTGGCTCTTAGCACTGCATCATTGCAAGAGAACTTATGCCAGGCGCTTGTTTGCATTGGTCTTTTTTCTATATTCTGGGGGAATTTCTTGGCCTTAACGCAACACAATTTGAAAAGACTATTGGCTTACTCGTCGATCTCTCACATGGGTATTGTTGTTGTGGCACTCTCGATGCCAAAACTCTACCTATTTGACTTTCAGATGGCAAGTATTGCATATGCCTACTTACTAATCTACAGCCTTGCCACTTTAATTACATTCTACGTCATCATCGAAATCAACCAGCAATCGACTAACCAAATCACATTATCTGACATCAGCGGCTTAAACCAAACCTGTCCAACACTGGCTTTTTTTCTGTTAATTGCTATATTTTCGACAGCAAGCATTCCACCGTTAGCGGGCTTCTTCGCTAAATTGCCAGTGCTCTCTTTGATGATAGATCACCAATACGTCAATGCATCGATTCTATTAATGCTACTATCAGCCATTGGTGTTGGTTACTATATTAATATTATTAGAACGATCTACTTCATTGAACCGAGTGATAATCAAATGATCATACACCCGCATAAACTAACCCATCATGTCGTATCTTTTATCGGTTTGGCTGTGGTTGTATTTGCGATTTATCCGAATGGCATTATTCTACACTACTTTAGTAGGAGCTACTTGACTATGTAAGCCCTGTCTAACTGGGTTATGTTTCATTGCTAGTATTTGAGTGTTGTAACGTCTGCTTTGCTCTAACTCAACAGCATCAGCGTTAGCTTTATTAAGCCATTGACAATATTAGCAATAAAAAGTATCATAAAGATTTAATTGGTGTGGATTATTATGACAAATTACCGAAATATTCTGAGAAAAAAGTTTATTGGAACCCGTGGATTCTTTGAAGAAAAACTCTCCTCTGACGTCACACTTAAAATAGATGAGTACTTATCTGATGAAAGGTTAGCTCCCTTGGTAGATACCCTGTGTCGATCATGGTTTAAAGAGCAGGGAATTGAAGCACCCGAAATTATCTCGAAAAAAACTTTAGATGCTGTCTTGAGAGCTGAAAACCTTTCCATAGTGGCGATTGTAGAAAAATCTTCCCATGGCATAGAATTCAGTCCCTCTGGATTCGACAACAACAATATTCAAGCATATTTAGACGGTAACGACAGGTGGATTAACAATGATGGCGTGTGTCAATTATATTTTCGACAAAAATCTATGAATAGGACAGCGCGTGATAGTTATTTGTCTAACACCGCTTTAGGGGAAGGCGATATCGATCGTGCCGCATTATTTGGCAACTTAACATTATTCGAACAGCTCACTGACTATCGCCGTCAATTCACCAGCCTTTGGTTGAGACGCCCCATCAACTGGTCAGATACAACTTATTTGAATGCCATTCGGTCAGGTAATTGTCAACTCATCGAATTTATTGAGCAGTACTATCAACCTAATCCAAATCAAAAAAAACTAAAATGCTGTAATCCATACTGTTTATATGCTGGATTATCTGGAAAAGCCGACATGATTAAACACGTCCATAAACTGTTATATAGGACGTATAACTATGATGACCATGCAAGATATCTTATTCAAGGGGCTGTTACTTCTGGCAACATGACCGCTGCAAAAGTCGCTATCGATCTATCACAGGTTCAAATCACCGATCGAGGACATCAGAGAGCCTTTTATGACGTACTTGAATATGCCTATCAATCTGGTAGCCAAAACATGGTCGATATGGTTTCTCAAGAATTAATAAGCACTGGCTTAAGCAAGAATTCATTGGAATCACAACGCCTCTATTATCTTACTGATTTGACTAACGCAAGACATCCGGACCAAAGTTTGGTTCACTCATCCATAGCCATCATCGAGGATTGGATCTCATCACGACAACGTCAAAGAGCATTTCTTACTGGTAATCTACGCAGCTGTTCAACTTGGACTCCAGTCTATGGATATATCCTGTTTTGTATCAAATTTAACCAAATAAAAACGCTAACAGCAATACTTGATGGAATATTATCTGACACTGTGCTTTCACCAGGTCTCAAAGGCACAAGTGTAGTGAAAGAAGCTTCTGAGGCGATTACAAAACACACCGGTCTGCCATATCACAGGCATCATGGATGGCAAGACTATAAAGACTATAGCGACTTCTTTCCTATGCTCATCTAATGGTTTTTTTTGAGCACAGTCTCGAAGAGGTAGATTGTGGCTCAAGTAATCTAGTATGCTCAAGTATTCTTGCCAATGATGATGCGCGGCGACGTTTGTTTATAAGAGCCTTTGAGCGTCTCTTAGTCAAATCCAGTTGGTTGGGCATGAAGTTCATTGGCCGTAAAAAGCTAACTGAACCCTTGGCAATTACGTCACTAGGTGACACGAATGGAGTGGATTGTATTATTGGCTTATTGAAAGAGACTGCCTCAGGAAAACCACCTTCAGGGAAGAGAGAGTTCATCAATTGTTTTGCATCGAAGTTTAGATAGGTGATCAAGGCGTTAACGATTAATCGATAGGAATTTGCCATACAGATATGAACAGTTGGCTGAGCCATCATGCTTAATCTCTGTGAAGCATAATCCATTAGAGAGATACATTCAACATGGCTATCATCGTCTATTTGATTGGGTGATTCTATATTAGGGTTCATGCGCAGATAGCTCGAACCGATATCTCCGATGGTTGTTCGAACAAAGCCGGTTAGCGGTGCTGGCAGGTTATCTATAAAGGCATCGATCTTATGCTTGTGATTGATATCCTGGGGTGCTTCTAGAGATTTCAAGACCAACTGTGTTAATGCTGCGATATTGCTTAGACAAAATTCGTGATAAAATTCAAACAAACATAGCTTAAGTGCTGTGACATCCCCCTCTAGATTTGGCTGATTGATGACTAGACAGCCCTGTTTTGCCTGGCAGAGGTAAAATAGAAAAATGCGATTTAAAATAGCTTCCAAACCATCACTGTGTTGCCAGGACCATAGTCTTCTCGGCAATGTATTAATTAGCTGATTCTTTAAATAATTGGAACTTGGCATAATTGAACGGTTTTATCAATCTATTGATAATAAACTCTCTGATAATTTTGTCAATCAATTAAAATTATATTGGTAAACCAGTCTATTTTTGCTACTATTATTGGTAGATTAACAGCCTAGGGTGATTAAATGAACAACGTAGTCGTGTGTATGTCCGGTGGTGGGACGGCTGTCATCAACGCGAGTTGTGCCGGTGTCATTCATGCCGCGCAACAAGATGTGACGATTGATCAGGTTTATGTGGGGATCAATGGGATCTTGGGGTTGATTAACAATCAGCTCTACCGTGCAACTGAATTATCGAAACCAGACATACGTGCATTAAAACAAACACCCTCTTGTGCTTTTGGTACCTGTCGCTACAAACTTAAACCATACGATGAAGACCCAAGTGATTATCAACGAATTGCCGAAACATTCACACAATATGGTATCGCCTGTTTTATTTATATCGGTGGTAACGATTCTCAAGACACGGCTTATAAAGTTCAACAAGCGTGTGCTACAATGAACCTGAACATACAGTGCATTGGTGTGCCTAAAACCATTGACAATGACCTGGTTGGAACCCATGTTTGTCCGGGTTACGGCTCTGCAGCAAAATACATTGCGATTTCGACCCTTGAGGCATCGATTGATGTCAAGTCAATGTACCGTTCCTCGACTAAAGTATTTATCCTCGAGGTCATGGGTAGACATGCCGGCTGGTTAGCAGTCGCATCAGCATTAGCCAGACAGCCCAACCAACCCGCACCTCATATCATTCTAGTACCTGAAAAAACCGTGGATACTCAACGCCTACTGAATCAAGTCCAACAGTGCGTCAATACCGATGGCTACTGCGTCATTGTTGCATCGGAGGGCATCAAAAATCCCGATGGAACATTTTGGTCATCGACTAAAGAGACCGATGCTTTTGGGCACAAACAGCTCGGTGGCGTCGCGCCCAAACTCGCGAAACTGGTTAGTCAGGAGCTACAATTAAAATGCCACTGGGCCGTATCTGACTACCTACAACGTTCTGCTCGCCATATTGCATCTGCCTTTGATGTAGAGTTGGCATATAGACTTGGACTTGAGGCCGTGACAGCATTTCTGAGAGGAGACAACGCTGTGATGTTGTCAGTAGAACCGATCCAGAGCAATAACGGCTTCAATTACCGGATCACTACTCAATCACTCGCAACCGTAGCCAACCAGGAAAAAATCGTCCCCGATGCATACCTATCTAGTTGTGGCATGGATATCAATCCGTCACTAATGGATTATTTAAAGCCGCTGATTCAAGGTGAGGCATATCCCGATTACCAAAATGGTCTACCAAATTACTTCTACTACCACGAAACAAGTTATGAAACCGAGTTATCATAAAACCAGTCCATCGTGGCGTATCACTGATAGACAATATCAGAATCTCAATGCAGTTATTATCTTCTGTCATGCGCTATTCTTACTGCAGGTAATCCTTCTTAAGCAAAACAGTACCATTACCAGTGGCCCCCTATCAGGGGTCACACTGTCATTGTGGAGTCTATGCATATTATCAATGCTATACCTATTCAAGACTCTGATTGTTGAGAGGATCATCAAGTATCTACAGCTTAGCTTTCCTGCTTGGACAATTGCTTCTATTCTAGCCATCCAATTAGATATAATTCCCCTAGTTACCATCACAGCTGCGTATTCCTGCCTGTATATTTGCCTATCAAGCGTTCATGGTTCTATTGTTGGCTTGACGGGGGAATCATTTTCCCAACAAACAGAACAAATCACATCCCCTCTCAGTACTGTCTTTCTTGCACTGTCATTGGCATCACTCGCCAGTTTGTTACTGATCTATAGCCACAACCATGAATTAATCACCTCAAGTCTATTAATGATCTGTGGCATCATTGGTAGTTTTTTTCTGTATTACTTTAAAAAGACTGCGATCGCATCACACACTGAACCTATCCACAGTACCCATGTTAGCTGTTCACTCATTTACTATCAATTAACACAATATAACCTCATTCTCTTCTGTGTCGCACTCAGTCAGATCACTGGATTTTTATACACCAGTAAATATTTCTTAAGAAACGACAGTCTGACAAATGTCGAGTTTTTGTTATTACTCGCCACTTTATTTTTTACTACCTTTACGAGCCACAGCCAGACTCGACGTCAATTTCTGACGCAAGAAAAGCCAGTGACCGTGTTCCAATACAGCCTAATTAGCACACTGGTATTGATCATACTTCTCATCACGGTCATCACCAGCAAACAACTTGACCCATTACAACAAATCATGAGTGCCGTGATGGTTGGCATATCATCTGGAATATTAATTGGATGCCATTTTCCCTACGTGAGAGATGAACACAATACTGCTGATGTGTTTCTTAGAATTCTGACCGTTAGTATCGGATCCATCTGCTCTATCACGCTCACTATGCTATCACTCAAATACCTATTTAGTATCACAACCTGGCTGCAGGTTATCCTGGTTATTCATGTGATACAAGTTGGTAGAATGCTCTTTCACTATCCTCGAGAAATATGTGCCAAAAGTATTTTGTTGACTCTAAAATATGTTTACAATCTTAAAGTCACTGGACTAGAATCACTCAACCATCTCTCATCACCCTATCTCATCATTTCCAACCATTGCTCATTTTTAGACGTCCCAACCATTGCCAGTGTCATCAAAGATTGTAACAGCTTCCCCATCTACCCTTACTTAACACAATGGCGCTGTGTCAAAAAAGCGATAGCACACCTAGGTGTTCATGTTTTCCCTCTGTCGACCCATAACCCAGCCCAACTAAAATCTGTCATTAGAACCATTCAATCGGGAAACACCTGTCTAATTTTTCCAGAAGGAAGAATTTGTTATCATGGACACCTGTCTAAAATATATCCAGGCACAGAGCTATTAATTGAAAAAGCCAACGTCCAGGTTCTGCCGATTTACTTCGAAGGCCCTGAATCATCTCCATTTGGCCGAGCACAGAGTTGCTACTTTCCCCGAATCACACTCCACATTGGTAAGCCATTAACCAAATCTGAGTTGTTCCCGACTGTTAGCGTCACCCAAAAACGTCTATTCAAATCAAACCGGATTGCAGACGTACTATTAAATACAGTCTTAACCCAAAATCACCACCAGGATATCATTGAGCTGATTCATCATAATCGCAGTAAGCTCAAGCTACACAAAGAGCTGCTGAATGACAGTTTTAATACTGCTATCAACTATAAGCAATTATTTGGATTAACTAACCGAGTGAAGTCGTACTTACAAGCACACACAGCTGAGAACAAGCCTTGGCTGTTGGTCTTTCCCAATTGTTGCTTGAGAACCGCATGTGTTTTATCAGGGTTAACACTTAATCGACCCATCATCGAAGCGATGCCATCAGAAGTTCACTCACTCATTGACTGTATCAACAAACAGTCACTTGCGATTGAAATCATACTCGCGCCAGAAGCGTATTTGGCTGATTTTGAACACATGTCCTTCGAGGAATTAACCAATAGTGGGCTTAAGGTGATCCAACTGCCTAACTTTAACACACAACAATACAAAAACAATTACATCAATCAATCAACTAATCTAAAAAACGCACAACAAACCACCATAATCACAGCCAAGAAAAAAGGCGATAGCGATACTTTTGACTTTCATGCTTTTTCACAAGAGCAAATCATTGCCAATATCAAAGGCATCGTGTTAACCAACCACCTCAACTGTCATGATAAACTCTACAACGCAGCATCCCTTGGTTCTAGTTTCCAGAGCGTCATTGCCACTTTTTTACCGATAGTTCATGGCATCCCAACATTCCTTCAGTCTATCAAAATCAATCTATCAGGGTTAATAGAGGATATTTACGACTACTCACCGACACTACTTTTTTCCGATAGTGATCTCATTGACGCTGTGTCTAAAATTGATCAGCCATACGCGTTTCACTCGCTTAAGCAGGTTTTTTTCCCAGCAGGTGAGCTGTCACATACCACTGAAGAAAAGCTCCAATATCGTTTTAATCTACTCTGGGCAAATTACATCAGCAGCCCCAGTTGTCCCTTGATTGCCATTCGCTCTCCCCATCATGGTTCAGCTAAATATATTGGTAAGATGTTAGCATCTATTCAATTGACTTGTGATACTCAACAAGTGCTGATTCATGGCTACACCATTGGTGAACACATTACTATTGAACAGATACCCGTTTCCATACAACCTTACCAAACCAGTAAACTACCCAGCCAATACACACTGACAGAGTTTGATTATGTGGTACCGCATGACGCGGTGGATTAATAAGGGCTATTTATCTTGTTTGGCTGCTAGCCACTGTAACCATTCTGACTCAACCATGATCTTTAATCCATCCTGTTGCTTGGCCTGTGTCAATTTACTACCTGGTTTAGCACCAGCCAATAGAAGGGTTGTTTGCTTAGTGATCTGTTTACTATACACACCACCTAAACTCTCTATCTGAGTGATCAAATCTCGCCTAGAACAAGTATCAAAGCGACCCGTCAATGCGATGACTTCATCGCGTAATAAGGTGGTATTGCTAGTCGACTTAATCCATGGCTGAATGCCAAGATCGAGTAAACTAATTAGTATATTCGTATTGTGTGGGTCGTTGAAGAAAGAAACAATCTGTCTTGCTGTGGATGGGCCGATATCGGTTAGCATCAGCAGATCGTCGTAGGATGCATTTTGGAGTGCATCCATTGATTGATAATGGTTTGCTAATGTTTTTGCCGTCTGAACCCCAACTTCTAGGATACCTAACGCAAATATGAAACGATAAAGCTCAACCGATCGACTGTCATGAATGGCTCGCAGTAACTTATCAACTGACTTAGCCCCCATTCTTGGTAGTGATAGTAGACTGGCTCTCTCTAAACGATAGATACCATCTATTGAGGTGACAAGCTTTTGGTCAACCAGCACATCAATGAGTTGTTTCCCCACACCTTCTATGTGTACCGCATCCCGCGAGACAAAATGTTTCAACGAGCCTTTTAGCACAGCTGGACAGGCTACATTACGGCAGTATAAAAATAGCCGATTGTCTGAATAATAAACCGGTGAACCACAACAAACGCAATGACTAGGAATTGTGACTGCCGGTGAGCGATTCTCCTGGTTTGGTTCGACTCGGCTAATCTGAGGTATGACATCCCCTGCCCTTTTTACCCAAACCACATCACCAGCGCGAATATCCAATCGAGTTAACTCACCGATATTATGAACAGATGCATGTTGTATCACAACACCACCCAGCGCTAGTGGCTCTAGGGATACAACCGGGGTTAATACCCCCGTTCGCCCCACTTGAAAGGTCACGGATTTGACCGTGGTCTTGGCCTCTTCTGCTCTGAACTTAAATGCAACAGCCCACCTAGGGCTTCGACTCGTATGACCTAATAACGACTGTTGTTTCAACGAATCAACTTTGATCACAACACCATCAATCTCATAATCCAACGCTTGTCTGCTTGATTCAGTCTGATGAACGAAATCAATCACTTTTTCTGGGATTGCTGTCTTTAGATACTTAGCAGTCACTGAAAAACCAAAGTGTTTTAGGCGTGCTAATGTGGCTTGTTGACTGTCCGGTTGACTGTCTCCTATTGCACTGTAAGCAACAAATGACAACGGTCGCTTGGCGGTCTCCTGAGAATCTAATTGTCTTAGACTACCAGATGCAGCATTTCTAGGGTTGGCGAACAGTTTTGTATCATTACCCCGGTTCCAAAGCTTAAAGTCATTTTTCTTAATGATGACTTCCCCTCTAACTTCGAGTTGATCTGGGTAGTCGTTGGCTAACAGTTTTAAAGGGATACTTGCTATTGTTTTTGCATTATGAGTGACGTCCTCGCCAATGTGACCATCGCCCCGAGTAATCGCCTCAATTAGCACACCAGATTGGTACCGTAGGCTGAGTGCAACACCATCTAATTTTAGCTCACAGCTGTAATGAAATGTGGCGATGCGTTGTGTTAACTTTTGGTGGTATTTTAAAAAACTGGGTTCATCAAACACATTATCGAGAGACAACATCACTTGCTGATGTTGTTTCGTTACCAGTTGTGTTAGTGGGGTGGAACCCACTCGCTGTGTTGGTGAATCAGGGTGTGCTAAAGTTGGATTTTCTTGTTCTAATTTCAGCAATTCTTGAAACAGTTGATCATATTCATCGTCGGTGATAATGGGTTCATCGCGTGTATGATAGCACTGGTTGCAGTGAATGAGGTATTGGGTGAGGTAATCAAGACGCTGTGAATTTTTCGTCACAACCCACCTCCAAACGCACCTGGCTGACCTATTATCACGTGGCGATATCTTGACATATTGAATACACATTTAAGGCGTTTAATCGATTGTGCTATCTGAGATAAGTGTGAGCGCGAGTAGACCATCAGAATCATTGACACCAATAGATGTGTGCCATCGGTTTTAGTCACATTAAGATCTTTAATGTTGCTCTGGTGATTGCCCACAACGACTGCAATCTGTGCTAGTGAACCGGCGATGTTTGACACTTTTAGCCAAATTTCAACTGGAAATTCTCCCGTGATCGATTCAGACCAACAAACCGTCACTGAACTTTGCTTAGATTGCCTAAACTTAAACAATTGTTTACAATTTTCACGGTGTATCACTAAACTGCATGACTCAGACAAAATACCCATAATCGGATCTCCGGGAACAGGATAGCAGCAAGTGGCGAAATCGACAGCCATGCCCTCTGTTCCACTAATTATTAAGGGTTGGCTGGGTGTATCTGATGACATTAACTTAGGATTGTCATGTAAAATAAGATACTGCTGAGAGACGATTGATGCTGAACGATTGCCCAGCCCAATGTCTTCGTATAACTCACTGAGACTGGCGACCGATAATTTTTCTAGTAGTAATTGGATGGACTGTTCAGAGATGTCATCCTCCGAAATATTGATGGTATTGAAGGCTCTTTTCAGTAGACTCTGTCCGAGAGAGCGAGACTCATTTTGGTGTTTCAATTTAAAATAGTGGCGAATGCTTGATTTAGCTTTCGGTGTCACAACAATATCCAGCCATCCAGGCAATGGGGCAGATGATTCAGATGAAATGATCTCTACAGTTTGTCCGCTGACCAGTTGACTGGATAATGGAACCAGTTGACGATTGACTTTGGCTGCGACACACGTGTGGCCCACTTCTGTGTGTACGGCATAGGCAAAATCTAGTGCAGTTGCACTGGCAGGGAGTTCTAAAATTTTCCCTTTGGGTGTGAAGACAAAAATTTCATTTGGAAATAAGTTAATCTTAATATTTTCAAGAAACTCAAGTGAATTACCTGTGCTTTTTTGAATTTCTAACAGTTGCTTCAACCAACCTTGTCTGGCTATTTCGTTAATGTTCTTGTGCTCACCGCCTAATTTATACAGCCAGTGAGCTGCGATACCGGTTTCGGCAAGATTATTCATCTCCTTCGTTCTTATCTGAACTTCAATCGGGATTGATTCTGGCCCTAACAAAACGGTGTGGAGCGATTGGTAGTGATTGGTTTTAGGGAGTGCGATATAATCTTTAAATCGGTTGGGCATTGGTCGATACAGCTGATGAATAATACCCAATGTTAAATAACACTCAGCACGTGTCTCGACACAAATTCGAATTGCATAAACATCCATTATCTCCGAAAAAGACATTCTTTTTTTCTTCATCTTGCAGTAGATGCTGTAGAGATTTTTCTCGCGACTGTCAATGTCATGTATGGTTATTTGGTTCGATTGCATACTCTCATAAAATTTACGTTTAATCTCTTCTAGAAGATAGGTCCGTCTTGATTGTATGTCATGCAGTGCCTTTGATAATACTTTGTAGCGAAATGGATAGGTTGTTTTGAATCCCAGCTTCTCAAGTTCAACAGCAAACTCATGCATGCCGAGTCGCTTTGCTATGGGAACATAAATGTCAATTGTCTCTTGAGATTTGGCTAGTTGTTTTGAGCGCCTTAAACCTGAAATAGTTCGCATGTTGTGTAATCGGTCAGCCAACTTGATGATGATCACTCGAATATCTTGTGACATTGCCAGCAGCATCTTTCTGAAATTTTCAGCCTGCTCTTGCTCTTCGGTCATGTACTCGACTTGAGTGATTTTGGAGACGCCGTCGACTAAATTGGCAATTTCTGTCCCAAAACTCGACACGATGGATGCTTTTGTGTAGACGGTATCTTCAATCACATCGTGTAGTAGGGCAGCACAGATACTTGCGGTGTCTGTGTTTAGATCAACAAGGATATCAGCGACAGAGAGGGGGTGTGTTATGTAGGGCTCGCCAGATTTCCGAAACTGTCTTTCATGTGCAGTAAAAGCGAATTGATAAGCTTTGTCGACTAGCTTAAGGTCATCCTCTTTTAAATATGAAAGTTTGCTCCGCAATCTCTCGAAATCTAGCATTAGGCTGCCAAACTACTCAGCTTGTTCGTCTTCATCTACCTGACTAGACGCTAGCTGCTCAGCCAGTTCCCTAAGAGCAATCACGGTTGACTTGTCTGTTGTGTTCATGTCGTACAGCTCTCCCATTTCGATCTGACGGGCTCTTTTCGCAGCTTCATGCACTAACTCAAATCGGTTAGGAAATTTCTTTAAACAATCTTCAATGGTTACTCGTGCCATATTACAATCCCACAGTTTTTTTCTAGTCTAGTGTATTTCTTAATCTTTTTCAAGTTTTTTTGTGTTAATAAGCTGCTTAATCATATCTGAATAGTGGCGTTTCGAACACCGGTGTGCCAACACAATTGATTTTAATTCCTCAGCAGCAACGTCAAAGTCATCATTGATAACAATATAATCATAGTGATGGCAGTGCGATAAGTCCGATGAAGCTTGCTTTAATCGGGTTTGGATTTGACTGTTTGACTCACTCGATCGAGCAGTGAGGCGTGATGCCAGTGAATCTAAAGACGGTGGCACAATATAAATGGATACCAAATCAAATACCGTATGATGCCGAACTTGTTCTGCGCCCTGCCAATCAATTTCTAATACGACATCATCTGACATGAGCATGCTGGCCATCTCAGCCTTGGCTGTTCCATAATAATTACCAAACACCTCAGCACTCTCGATAAAAGCATCACTATTTTGCATAGATTTAAATAGTTCACGGTCAATGAAATGGTAATCACGACCAGTGACTTCACCCTGTCTCGGTGGCCGTGTTGTGTAAGATATAGACGGCTTGATGTGATTGACGTGCGCTAGCAGATTGTTAACCAGCGTTGTTTTACCAGCACCAGAAGGTGCTGAAATGATATAAATTGTACCCGACATGTGATAATACTACACAAAAAATCCATTTTAATCTATAATATTCTTATGTTAATGGAATCGATATGCTAACAGGTAAACAACCATGGATTGAATACACCTCCGGTGTGATCTTTATCACATTAGCAATACTACAACTGATTCAAATCCCAAGCCTAGTCACGATTCAAGAAAAATACTTTGATACCCTACAAGTATTGTATCCCAAAAACTACCAAAACACACATACCGTCATCATCGACATCGATGAACAATCATTAGCAAGCATTGGTCAATGGCCATGGAATCGATTAACGATTAGTCAATTACTAAAACACTTACATGACTATGGCGTGTCACTGGTCGGCTTTGATATCCTATTTTCAGAGTACGATAGGACATCACCAGCGATGATCGCCAATCAACTGTACGAATTTTACCCAGAGCTGTCGTTTAAGCTAAAACTAATCGAATCCAACGAAAAAATCATGGCCGCCTCCATGGGGTTAATCCCAACCATTAGTGCCAACTCATCTTCAAATCACCCAGGCATGTTTCAACCACAACCATCCTCTATCAAAGCAGTCATTGGTGAAAAACCCAATCAAATTCCACACTACTTTGATCACATTCTCACCAATGTTCCAGAAATTGATAAAGCTGCTGCAGGCATTGGCTTTATCTCACTGATTCCAGAACACGATGGCATCATCAGACGAGCTGTTTTAGTCAACTACATCAACGAAAATTTTTACCCAGCTCTCAGTGCAGAAATGGTCAGAGTTGCGTTCCAGGGTAATAGTTTTGCTGTCAAAAGTCATTCGACAGGGATTCAAGGTCTTATCCTACAAACACCCAAAGGGAACATTCAAATACCAACCGATCGACTCGGTCGAACCTGGATACACTATGCCGAGCCCATCCACCTCAATCCCAAACAGACCGTGTATGTCAGTGCAGCGGATATCTTAAATCAATCGGCTAATGCAGACCTGCTCAAAGGAAAAATCGCCATCGTAGGCACATCAGCAATCGGCTTGAAAGACATTCGAGCAACACCAAATACCTCCCATATGCCTGGTGTTGAAGTTCACTATAACATACTCGAAAACCTTATTGATGCCCTCCTCTACCAAACACCATTAATCAGTCGTCCAGGATTGTTTACCATCATAGAACCTTGTTTAACTATTGTTATGTCACTGTCAATCACCCTCTTGTTTAGAAGTAAATCGATCGCCTACCAAGTCGTCACCTTTCTTATATTCAGTTTATCCACTCTTGGATTGAGCCATTATGCTTTTGTTTATCATTCCATTTTATTTGATGCTTC
Source organism: Proteobacteria bacterium UBA7821 (assembly GCA_002480165.1). Taxonomy (GTDB): domain Bacteria; phylum Pseudomonadota; class Gammaproteobacteria; order Comchoanobacterales; family Comchoanobacteraceae; genus UBA6594. Next base: position 15,800 of record DLBP01000031.1, read on the forward strand.
CATGATCATTCTAATCATGACAATGTGCTTCCTCTGGGAAACCATTGCCCATTTTTTATACGAAGAACGTGAAAAAAAACACATCCAAAATGCCTTTAAACAATACCTATCCCCTGCTATGGTGAATGAGCTCTCGTCATCCAAAGAAAAATTAAAACTCGGCGGTGAACAAAAAAGCATGACCATCTTGCTGTGCGATATTAAGAATTTCACCCAGCTGAGTGAACTGTTCAGCAATGATCCCGAAACACTCACCACGACAATCAATCAAATATTAACGCCATTGAGTGATCTTATCTTGAAGCACGGTGGCACAATTGATAAATACATTGGTGACTGCATCATGGCATTTTGGAATGCGCCTATAGACACAGCAAATCACCAACAACGAGCACTGGATGCTGCCATTGAGATGAAACAATCTCTACCAGCGATTAACCAATCCATCCAGTCTACATTACAATCATTTGGTGCCCAGGAGATTGGGATACGAATTGGTATCAACACAGGTCAGTGCATTGTTGGTAATATTGGCTCTAATCGACGTTTTGACTACTCGGTTCTGGGCGATACCGTAAACCTTGCTGCACGGCTGGAGAGTCTTGGAAAAACTTATCAGACTGACTTACTCATTGGCGAAGAGACCTACAGCCATGTTGACCAAGACCGATTGATTAAACTCGACCGGATTTGTGTCAAAGGTAAAAGCAAACCGGTGTCAATTTACAC
>DLBP01000031.1:16938-35980 GCA_002480165.1 Proteobacteria bacterium UBA7821
AGCCAAGGCAACTGGTCTCAAGCAGCCATGGTAGCAACCAATAACAAGCAGCTATTTAATGGTGAACTTGCTGGGTACTACCAATGCATGCTTGAGCGAATCGTGTTGTTTCAACAACAACCTCCTGCTAAGTGGGATGGCGTCTACCACTTGTTAACTAAATAACCGCTTGGCTGAGCAAGGACTATCTGATAGACTATTGATTATCTTGAAACGCTCATATCCATGAATCACACTGCTAATTGGACAACCCTGCTTGGACCAGAAAAACAGAAACATTACTTTCAGAGCATATTGCAGACCATTGAGCAAGAAAAACAACAGGGCTTGACGATCTTTCCACCACAGAACGCCATGTTTAATGCCTTTAAGTTCACCCCCATTGATGCGATTCGTGTGGTTATTTTAGGGCAAGACCCCTACCATGGGCCTAATCAAGCACATGGACTGTGCTTTTCAGTGCTCCCCCCAACCAAACCACCGCCCTCACTTGGGAATATCTTTAAAGAACTACTGCGTGACGGGCAAATCAATCAAATCCCAAAGCATGGATCACTTGAAAATTGGGCTAAACAAGGCGTCTTTTTATTAAATACCGTCTTATCTGTTCAAGCCAATCAAGCCAATTCTCATGCGAATATCGGCTGGCAAACCTTTACTGATCGTGTCATCGAGTTAATCAATCAGCACTGTCACCGCGTGGTCTTCATGCTCTGGGGAGCTCAGGCTAATAAAAAAATCAGTCTATTAGATCCCTCAAAACACCTCATTTTATCTTCAACACATCCATCACCATTATCGGCTCATCGTGGCTTTTTAGGGTGTGGTCACTTCAGCCAAGCCAATGACTATCTTAAAAAACATCATGGCTCGACAATCTCCTGGTCTGACTAGTTATTTGAAAAATAGACTCTGTTGACCTATAATATAACCAATGGAGAAAAGCTATGAATCAAGACGACAAGACATTAGACCCGAAGTATCGTACTGTCCATCACTATCTGTGGCAAACCACACTCAAAGTGTTGTTGATCATAGCGGTGTCATTTTCATTAGGCTTGTATGCCGGTATTAAGCTCAGCCAGTTTAGTCTGGTCTTTGATTCATACATGCTAACCGCTTTATTCTATCTAATAATACTACTCATCATCGGTATCACCGTTGGGATTATTTACAAACACATCGAGTCACAACTGCATCCTCAAACAGCCACAAGCCATACGAGCTACCCGTACTATATTATGGTCATTAGCGCTATCACGCTGGCAATCATTTTCACAACCATTGCTGGTAATTATTATCTTGGATTCAAGTTTGGTATCCTCTTGCCTGGTATTGTGTTTTTTATCATTCTAGCCATCATTGGTTACTTGATCAACAATGGTTCTAAACAAAAGTCGAAGCATCATGACTAGTTGCATCATTGACACCCATGAGGGAAAAAACCTGAGTCACGCTTCCTGAAAATGAATGCCCCTCATTGGCACTGCCTTCCCAGTAATAACCTTCAGTATGACTCGATTGACTAACCAGCAATAATCCAGTATCTGCCAAGGTTTCGTCAATTAGACCATCGGTTGTCAGAATCTCATTGATTGCAGCAAGACCTGTGGTAACCGAATCGTTGTGATACCAAATAACTTGCTTAGTATTAATGTTGGTTGTGTTGTCAGTCGCCTCCAAATATAGCTGACTGTCATAATCCGTCACGACACCATAGGTTGTGATATCGATTGTATCACCAGCATCAAAATCATTAACCGTATCTGAGCCTAATGTTGACACAACCAGTGTGTCATCTCCTGTACCCAGGTTAATGGTATCGTTCCCATCACCACCATCAATCCAATCATCACCACTTGATCCTGTGATCACATCATCACCATCGCGACCCATGACAATCGACTGAATCACTTCACCACTTCCAATCGTGTGTTGATATGAATAGCCACTCAACACCGTTTCACCTGTCGCTAGTGATAAGTGATCACTGAGGTCAGTTCCTGATTTGATATAATAATTTGTGATGGCTAACTGGTTAGCGTTAGTGTAATCAATTGCCGTTGGGCTGACATCTAAATACGCGGCAATTGTCGAATCACTCACACCAATGTACTCCATATCTTGTATGACAACACCATTCATTAAACTCCCGATATTGACGTATTGTGTATCTGGGTGCTGCGTGTCATCGATGTAAAACAAATAAGGACCGTAATAATCATCTGGGTCAAAGTATGCCGTAAAATTGGTCACATCTTTAAACAAAATTCTATCTACACCACCACCACCATGGGTGATGTCTCCAAGACTAAAACTGGTGTTTTCCATGCCGTAATCACCAACAAAGACAAACACATCATCACCGTCTAGATGATTGACATAACTATTCTGTGCCATATTATTATAACTACTGTAGTAGTTATCACCGTACATGGTATCATTACCAGGTCCATCGTAGATCATATCATTCCCCAGTCCGGCATAGGCAATATCATTGCCCTGGCCTAGATAAATATGATCATCACCATTACCTGAAACCAAGTAGTCATTACCATCACCCGCGTATATATAATCAGAGCCACCATAAGTGATTACCGTATCATTACCGCTACCAGCGAAGACATAATCAGTAAAACCATAGTCATCTGACAAGAAGGTCTCAATGGTGTCATCACCACCCAAACCCCATACGATAGCATATTGAAAACTAACTGAATCACTTTTTGGATAAATCGTGGTGCCTAAAAAATCGTTATTTTTAATATCTAACATGCTGTCATCTCCTGAATCACCGATGTAGAAATAAGTCTGTGACTGTACCGGAAGTGCTAACTGGCCATAGAGGTGGTTGGTAAATGCGGGAGCTTCAAGAGACTGATATGCTTGATCACCTGACAATTCTTGGAAAGTCACGGTTTCTGATGATGGGTAGTGCGTGAGCCGCTCAATGCCTTTAAACTCCAACTGATGCAACGCACCAGTTTGTGATTGATAATGATAGACATCATAGTAACTATTGCCATCACCTAAATATAAATAAGCTTGATGCCCAGTTATGTGATGAAACTCTACCGATTGCTCTTTATAAGGATTACCGTTAAAAACCTGACTGCCATCTAATTTAATCATCTCTTCACTGGTGTGGCTAAACTGATAGTTATCTCTGAGATCAAGCGTGTCTTTCTTAGCCGTTTGATGGTATATGACATCCAGCATTGCATTGACTTTCATGGCTAATTCATGATCTGGTGACTGCTTATATAAATCGATTAAATCATCGACCACTTGGTGTGCCTTATCTAACTGATTCGTATCCAGCAGTTCACGAATCAACTCAGTCGAGTTGTCAGTTTGATCATCTGAATCGTTCGTTTTTCTTTCATTATCTTTGCGATCTAAGTCATCAAAAAATTCTGAATCATCTGCTATTGATTTTAAAATATCATAAGTCGTATCTTGTTCAATACCAAACAAATCTATCACACTTGCCAAGTCGAATATACCGATCGTAACAGGCACACCTGACTCATCTGTTGCCACGGTTTGCCCTGGTGTATCAAGAATCTGAGATCCAAATTCGTTCGAGACCTCAATGACATCTTCTAACACAGTACATTTTAAGGCCGTATCAGAATGACAAATCAAAGCCGTTCCCCTAATACCAATCGTTGCAACCGGTGTATGAATCGACACATCATGGTCACCAGTTGAGTGATCAAGCCCAGAAGAAAATAAAAATGTTCCGACATCAACATTGAGGTTCATTGACAAATGATCCTCCTGACTGTTATACACTAACTGATCCAAAGTCAGTACAGCCCCTTTTTCAAGCGAAATTTTAGAAGTGTCCGCGAACTCAATTGAAGCAGAGCCATCATCACTAACGGTCACAACATCATTGGCATGTAGCGGTATTCCCTTAGTAGCAGTGAACGAATCCGCCCCCACCCGAGCAATTGTCACGGTTCCAGACATATTGACCAGCTGGCCTATGGCTTCGTTTTGGGTTGAATCAACTGAGGTTGGTGCACTAAATAGGCGTTCTAGCATTATTATTCTCCTGTACCACTTACTATTTTATTATAGCACAAATATGACTATTTAGCCATTTGTATAGCGGACTTGACAAGATGTTAATGCGCTCATTCGCTGTAGACGATCAATCAATGAATCGGTTATTAATACAGCGATCTGGGGCAAACTAACTGTAACCGTCTGATTCTGATGTGTGATACTCAATACCACTTTTGACTTACCTGGGCTATCACTCAACACCGATTTCAACTCGTCCATACAAGTGAGACTGACCGATTGACATACAATAGACAACTGTGGGTGTTTGTATTCTCGATAAGATTGAATATTCCAGCATTGTTTAGCAATCATACGGTAAGACGAATTGTACTGATCTTGTTTGCTCTCGCCTTGTATCACCATCACCAGACCGCTGGCTAAATCGTGTCGAATTTCTTCATACAAATCACTATAAACCATGACATCTACTGAGCCAGTTAAATCCTCAAGCGCTATGATTGCAAAACGACGCCCTGACTTGGTTGATGACACCTTAATGGCCTCAACAAATCCACAGATCATCACATTACGTTGCACTTTCACATCACTTAATGGTGTATGCGGTAAATATTTCAACTCATGCTGGTAGGTCTTCAGTGGGTGTCCCGATAGATAGTATCCGAGTACACTTTTCTCTCGTTTCAACCGTTCACGCTCATTCCAAAACCCACTGGTGATGTACTCAAAATCATCCTCAGCTGGCTGACCAAATAAATCACACTGACCGCGCTGGCTATTCTCTAAGGTCTTTTGGCTGTGATGAATTAAGCGATCAATCGAGACGAATAAATCAACTCGGCTGATACCAAAACAATCACATGCTCCTGAGGTAATGAGTGACTCCAATGTTTTTCGGTTAATTTTAAATGCCGATAGCCGACAGCAAACATCCATTATTTTCTCATATGAGCCAGCCTGTCTTTGCTTGACAATTGCCTCACACATAGGCTCACCAAGCCCTTTAATAGCTCCCAGACCATACATGATTTCCGATTTTTTATTGACGGTGAAATAATATTCACCTTGATTAATATTGGGTGGATGTACCAATATGTTGAGTCGTTGGCAGCAACGAATCATGGCTACAACTTTATCTGTGTTATCCATGTCAGATGATAAAACAGCTGCCATAAATTCAGCTGGATAGTATGTTTTCAGCCATGCGGTCTGATAGGTAATTAGCGCATAGGCAACAGAGTGCGACTTATTAAATCCATAACCTGCAAATTTTTCCATGAGATCGAAGACTTGTCTGGCTAACGAGTCTGGATACTGATTATCCACCGATCTTTGAATAAAGATAGCCCCTTGACGCTGCATTTCTTCGATTTTTTTCTTACCCATGGCTCGCCTTAATATGTCGGCTTCACCGAGAGAATAACGCGCCATGACCTGGGCTATTTTCATGACTTGCTCTTGATATAAAATGACACCATAGGTCGTTTCAAGAATGGGTTTTAAATCAGGATGAAAATAGTCAATCTGACTCAAGCCGTGCTTTCGTTCGATAAAGTCATCGACCATGCCTGACTGTAGTGGCCCCGGCCTATACAATGCGACTAACGCAACAATGTCCTCGAAACAATCAGGCTTTAAGCGTTTCACGAGTTCACTAAAACCACGTGACTCCAATTGAAAGACTGCTGATGTGTCCTGGTGAAGATCCTTGTAGACACGTTGGTCATCCAGTGCAATGCCATTAATATCGAACACCAAATTGGAATGAGTGCTGCTAATATTTTTTAATGCCCAATCAATTATTGTCAGTGTCCTGAGGCCGAGAAAGTCAAATTTGACCAAACCCATCGTCTCAACATCATCTTTATCAAACTGTGTTACCGGATGCCCACTCTGACCATGCTCACGGTAAAGTGGCATATACTCAACAATTGGTTTCGGCGCAATCACCACACCACCAGCATGCTTACCAACATTTCGAATATTCCCTTCTAAATCAAGACCCAAGTCAATCAGTGATTGAATTTCAGAGTCCGTTCGATACAGTTGTGCCAGGTCCTGGCTCTGATCGAGTGCTTTTGACAAGGTCATACCAATTTCGAATGGAACCATTTTTGCGATCTTATCGACATACCCAGGAGATAAACCCATGATTCTACCTACATCACGAACAACCGCTTTAGCCGCCATAGTCCCATAGGTAATAATCTGGGCAACGTGTTCTTTACCATAGTGATCAACAACATAATCAATGACTAAATCTCGCTTATCCATACAAAAATCGATATCAAAATCAGGCATCGAAACACGTTCTGGATTTAAGAATCTCTCGAATAGTAAACCGTGCTCAATTGGATCAATATCGATAATATTCAAGCAGTATGCAACCAAAGAACCGCCACCTGAACCCCGCCCAGGCCCAACAGGCACCTGGTTTTCCTTGGCCCATGACACAAAGTCTGAAACAATTAAGAAGTAGCCTGTAAAACCCATGGAATTGATTATTGTTAATTCGGTATCGATTCTTGCTTGGTAAACCTGCTGTTGCTGTTGATCGAGCTGACTCAGTCTGGCTGTCATGCCGGCTTGGCAGCAATCATAAATATACTGTTCTAGTGTCGACCCGTGTGGCGGTTTGAATACGGGGAAAGCATAGGCATCATCTAAGAGGTTAACCGAGCAACGCTTCATGATTTCAACCGTATTTGTAATCGCTTGTGGTATGTCTGAAAACAATTCAATCATGTCCGATGTTGATTTGAAGTACTGCTCATTGGTGTAGGTTAATTCTTCGCAACCTGCTTGTAGTAACTTACCCTGGTTGATACAGACTCTCGCTGTGTGTGCTTCGTAATCTTTTTTTCTTAAAAAGCGAACGGCATTGGTGGCCACCACAGGGACATCGAGTTCAATGGCATGTTTGAGAATAGATTGATTAAATACTTCGGTATGATCTAGACCAATTCGTTGAAGCTCTAGATAATATCGGTCATTGGGTAATAATGTTTTCCACGCCATGATTGCTGACGCTATTTTGTCAGGCTGATTGTTAGTCACATAGTAACCCAGCTCGCCAGCCACACTACCAGATAATACAATTAATCCTGCTAGTGACTTGATAGACAAATCAGTTTTAGCGATTGACCCATACGTTGTATAACTGTCTTCATAGTAACTGTTGGTGATCAGCGCTGATAAATTTTGGTAACCTTCTAGATTCATACACAAGCATGTCACCGTGTAACAACCAAAATCCTCTCGGATCAGTAACTGTGCGCCAAGAATAGGCTTAATTGATTGATGGGTTGCGGCCTTAAAGAACTTTAATGTGGAGTAACAATTCATAAAGTCATTCACGGCCAAACCAGGCTGTGAATTAGCTAGCGCTATAGCAGTATATTCATCAGGAAAGCCGATGCCATCAACGACTGAATAGGACGTTCGAATATTCAGATGAACGAACTGCTCAGTCATTAATAAGCTCAATGGTAACCGGGGCATGGTCTGATGGACGATCACCGCCTCTGGTCAGTCGGTGGACGTCAGCTGTTTGACACGCTGGCCGTAAGTGTTCACTAACGAACACACAATCAATCCGAAGTCCTCTATCACGCCGCCAGCCAGCCTGACGGTAATCCCACCATGAAAAGCCAGGACTACCTGGGTGTATCATCCGATAAGTGTCAACCATCCCTAGCGCACATATGGACTGGTATCGTGAGCGTTCCTCAGGACTAACCAATATTTTATCTTGCCATATTTCTGGATCATGAACGTCTTGATCTGTTGGCGCAATATTAAAATCGCCCATTAGGACCACACGATTTTTGCTCATATCAATGGTCGACAGGTGTGCTAACAGTGCATCTAGCCATTGGAGCTTGTATGTGTATTTAGGTGAATCAAGTGACTGCCCATTCGGCACATAGACATTGATAACGATTAAGTCATTAGGCAAGGTTACCTGTAAAAATCGAGCTTGGTCATCTGGCCAGTGCTCCCAACTGGTTATTGGCTGGGTGATGTTAGTTCGACTCACAGTGGCAACACCATTATACGACTTCTGACCATGCACTGCGACATGATAACCACGTTCAGCAAACCAATCATAGGGGAAACTGTCATCCATGACTTTTGTCTCTTGGAATGCAACGACGTCTGGTTGATAGTCTGAAAACCACTGGTCTACGGCATGTAAGCGCGTTCGTATAGAATTAACGTTCCAAGTCGCTATCTTCAACATACTGACTCAAGACAAATCAAAGCGCGCTGTTTAAGTAGATCATGAGGATATAAAGTGATTAACTTTGGCATCTCAGGCCCCTTCATTCGACCAGTGATCGCGACTCGTAGCGGCATGAATAGATTTTTCCCTTGGCGTTGTGTTTGTTCACCGATTGATTTGACCATCTGTTTGAATGATTTAGCATTGATTGGATTGGTATCATTCAATAGCGTATGCCAATGCTGGACAACAGCCATATCGGGTAACCCACGCAGATAATCCAGTGCCTCCTGCTCAACTGTAAAATCAGCGGTGAAGTAACTAAAATAGGTTGGCATGTCCTGTAGCGTTACTAATTCGTTTTGAAATAAAGACACAATATCTCGCCACCGTGAATCCTTCAGCCATATCTCAGGCACCCATGGTTCGACCTCACGTAATAAATCGTGCTGACTTAACCTATGGATGTACTGAGTATTCATCCACCTCAACTTATCGAGATCATAGGCTGCTGATGACGCATGAATTCGATCAACCGAAAATAGCTCAATCATCTCACTGAGATCAAATATTTCTTTAGCGGCTGGGTGTGACCATCCGAGTAAGACCAGCGCATTAATCACAGCACCGGGTAAAAAGCCCTGGCTTTTTAATTCAGCACAACTGGCTGACAGATGTCGTTTACTGAGTTTTTTACGATCACTGTCTAATATAATTGACAAGTGACCAAATGCAGGCGGTGTCCAGGAAAAAGCCTGGTATAACATCAGTTGTTTGAGTGTATTGGATAAATGCTCTTCGCCTCTAAAGACATGTGTGATCTGCATCAGCGCATCATCAATAACACAAGCGAAATTATACACAGGCATTCCATCAGATCGCAACAGGACAAAATCCCCTACCATGTGTGTTGGCAACTGGATATCACCTCGAATCAGGTCAAAAAAATGATACGATTCCTGCTGTTCTGACACTCTGAACCGAATAGTCGCCCGCTCACCAGCCTCAATACGCTTAAGCGCCACCTGCGTCTCGATATTACGATCAGGACTCATTGGTCGGTACACTGTGCCGGTTTTTTTTGCTGTCTCTTTTTGTCGACTAATCTCATCATCTGTCATAAAACAATAGTAAGCTAGATTGTTATCTAACAACTGCTGAACGTGTTCACGATAAATTGTTAAGCGCTGACTCTGACGGTAAGGTCCCAACTGCCCTTGCTCTTGCATACCAGACACAACGCCTTCATCTGCTTGTATGCCTAGCCAATTTAGGTCGGTTAGCATCGACTGTGCTGACTCTAACGTGCTTCTCTCCGTATCGGTATCTTCGATACGCAGTAGAAAATCTCCACCGTGGTGTTTTGCATACAGATAGTTAAATAACGCAGTTCGAGCACCACCAACATGAAGACTACCGGTGGGTGAGGGGGCAAATCGCAACTTAACTTTTGACATGGTTTAACCTAACCTTAACTACTAAACATGTTGTAAATATAACAAACATAGAAACCATTAACAACACAAGCTGGGCTTTACTTTTTCAATGAATTGACAACCGTCGTTATAACGCGTTTCGGCTTCTTAGTCTCATTTATGGTTGACTTGATAGATTCCGCTAGATTGAGATCATCAACAAGAGACTGCTTGAGGGTCTCAAAGAGTGCTTGTTGTCGTTTTTGCCATAATATCCTACCCATGACTGGTGTAAGCACCACCGCTTCGATTTCGCTATCAATGTGGCTAAGTATCATTTTAATTTTTTTTAAAAAAGCGGCCTGATCTTGTGTTAGGTCTGGTGGCTTATATTGTAGAAGTGACGGTTTGATTGGGTCACTATCATCGATTTTACCGACCAATTTATCAAACTTTACCTGGTCGTGTTCCAAACAGTCTATAAAATAAACCAAAATCGCAGCTAAACTAGCTAGATTTTGATCTAAGTGCAACCTTAAGACATTAATGTATTCCTGCTGTTTTTCCTTACCAAATCGCATAACCTGTTGTAGACAAATCGAGACGGCTTGACTTGGTTTTGCACACTCAAAATCAATGATCGTCAACTCGTCTATATCCGAACAAACAACATTGTGTGAACTAGCCAGGTCTACATTGATGTAACCAAAATGCAAGGCAACAAGCATATCAACCAACAGCTTTGATCGATTATTCATCAAAACTTGTCGATCGCGGAGTATCCCATCACCGTCGAGATAGTGTTGAAGCGATTGCCCATCTAATTGCCTCGTATAATAGCGCCAGACGCGATTATATACATTGCCATGCCGACACTCTTGCCCATGGTTTTTGATCAAAACACTGGTTTTATTATCTTTCATGGTATAGATCAATTGATCAAGGGCGACTTCCAGAGGCTGCGAGCCTCCCAGTGTCCTCCTAACTCCCATTTTATTACGCTCGACTTGCTTAGCAGTATAAACATCTTTAAATGAAACTCTATGATATCGGCCAGATTCTCTTTTTCCCTTTGATGACCTGACGAGTTGTAATTGGCCATCTTCACAGATTAATTTCAGTGTTCTCTGATCCGTAACCACACCTTTTTCAACCGATTTCAAAACAACCATTTCTTCGCCACAGCTGACTTTTTTTAAAAACCTGGTGTTATTGACAAATTGGATCATTCGCTCTCTTTCCATAGACGTTAGTACAGCATCATGATCAATCACTTCAGCTAACTGCCTCACTTGATCAATTAATTGGTGATCGATTATCTCGATCGCTAAATCATCATACTGTCTTTGTAGAGATTCATTTGGCTGTATTGCGTGTATTTGACACAAATCAAGATAACGTTCTAATGCCTCAGTGGATAATGGGTTCGTGTCTGCTATTAATTGTCTCTCTAGGCATAATAAGTCTCCAATATAATGAAACAATGGATGCATTACAGACGATTTCATGATCTCTAAAAGAGAATCAGGGCATTGTTCTCGGCATAGGTCAATGCCATCATCGACCCTCAAATAATATAGCTTTTCTATCAACTCATTGTTGTTCACAAAAAAATCCCGATGTTCGCCAGAGAATAAAACAATCTGTTCGTAATTGAGGTTTTCTTGAATAGATGCTGTATAAAAATCCAATACATTGCTGTTGGATTGTTCTGATGAACTTGATTGAATTGATAACATTTTCCGATACCATGTCGTTTCTGACCGTGTCAACAAGGGGGTTAGAATCGGATTATCAGCAATAATCATACCGATCATTTTTTCATCTAAACCATAGTAGAGTCGAAATCGATTGAGCTCTAATAGAATCAGTGGATTCAACTGAATCTGTTTAAGTAACCACTGTGGATCAAGTCTTTCTCTATCCGGCTTGTATCGAATGTCATCAGGAAGTTCTGGTATTTGACTGTCCTGTGTATCAAATGGTAATGGTAATATTTCTAAAGAAAAACAACGATCGATGTACTGTTGGCGATCGTGTTGTTTTAATTGATCCTCATCGGCAATTAAATCGATGATTTGATGACCGGATTTGTGCTTATTGGTGTATGTCGACATGATCAATTGATAACAATCAGGCTGTATCGACCACTGTCTAAGTAGATCAACAAACGCTCTTCTTTTTTTGGGTTGGGTATCGATGTATTGTGCACACTGAGCAATTTGTTCAATAGCCTGCTTAAATTCAACAAAATCATTCTGGTCTAAACCAGGAAAATAGCGCTTTATCAACTGTCGTTCTGTGCGCCTTCGGTGCGAAAATGGATTTTTTTTCATATTATCGTCTTTATTATTATCATCTATATGAATTATAGCACACAAAATCGATTGTGCAGAAAATTTATCTCACCACTGGCTTAACTGACTTGGCTAGTCAGCCGTGACTAGAGTGTGAGTAACTGTAAAATAATTAAAATACTAATGATGGCAATCAGAAGATTGATTAAAACCTGTTCTGAAAAAAACTGGTTTAATTTGATACCCAAACCAGAAAAGTAGGGAGTTAATACAATGGCTGAGGCAATCATTGGGAGATAAATGTCTTCGTAGAAGAATGGATATTGCGTATGCGACCCTGGAAAGAAGTAGGTGGTCAACAATCCTGAGAAGGCGAGAGTGATCGAGTTAAATGAGCAGATAGCGGATGTTGCTAACTTGTCATCTTTCCACGACAAAACCACTGGAAATAAAATCAAGGCGACACCGACACCACACATCGCACAAATGATCGCGATAAAAAATATAGCTGGCCACAAATTCCGCTTTTCAATCTTGATCGATAAAATGTACTGTCGGTTTAGCTTAACCAAGAGCGACAAGCCTAAAAACACGGCAAATATAACTTGTAGTACATCATCGTATACGACTTTTGAGATGAGAACACCGATCACACTGCCAATCGCGCAGGGCAATGCTGACCAGAGCATGTCACTGGAGTTTTTCTTTATTTCGGCTAACCGATGATACATTGAGAGGCTATTAACCACTAGGATATTTAGCAATGATGTGGTGGTTGCAATAACCATGGGGCTCTCAATCTCTGGATACATAATGGACAATAAGGCATGCAAAAAGGGCACCACAAAAAAGCCGCCACCAATACCAAATAAGCCAGACAATAGAGCGGCAAAGATAGCGACCAGAGAAATGGCTGAAAACAATAGCGTTATTGTCAAATAATCCATAAACCACATGTTACACAAGCTTTTCACGACTGTAAAGGTTTTCCTAAATCGCCGCTGTTCTTTCTGGTGAGAAACACGGTTGATCAGCTGATGTAACCTCAGGCTCAAATGTTGACTCACTTGTTTTATTCCGGTAATGTGTCTAAGGAGGATTTTCTTGATGGAAAAAGAAAAAATAGCCAATATTTGTTGCTACTACCTGACTTCGATTATTGCTGCATTGACAGTCAGTCGGTCTACATTTGTCACGGGGTACATTCTAGTCACAATCACCACTTCGCTCAACCTGTTTATCGTCAGTTATTATCGACTACTCTCCCAGTATGACTTCCTGGTGACCTTGGTTTTAATGACCGCGGGTCTAATGATTGATTTCACCTTACAGCAAGCTGGTATTATTGTATTCAATGCGCCGACTTTTGATAAACTACCATTGCCCTATTGGATGGTGATTTTGTGGGTTAGTTTTTCAACCAACACGTTCACCGTCACGCGTTGGATTTACAGCCACCCCATTTACACAGGCTTGGCACTCTGTATCGGGATCACCTTAGGCTACTGGATTGGAATTCGCATTGGCATGGGGCGCCTGAGTGGTGATGACATCCGCTATTTGGGATATTGGTCGATTTATTGGCTATTTGCTGGTAGCATTATTGGCTATCTAAATCTGCAAATCCAACCGAGGACAGTACGATGATATACATTATATTAATCAATCTATTTTGTTTAATGACCACCGCATGGCTAATCTACCTGTTACTTAAAAACGCGTCGGTAATTGATTGTTTTTGGCCATTGGCTTTCATGCTAACCAGTTGCTTTTACTTAAGCGGCAACGTCTCGACTACCGGCACAGTGCTACTGGCGGTTATTGTCATTTGGTCGCTTCGGCTATTTCTTTATCTACTGAGCACCAGACTGATTCCACGCCACATCGAGCAGCGCTATGGCGCACCCGAAACGACTGGAATTGCCTACCTTTGGTTAAACTTTCAGTTTCAAGGGCTACTGGTGTTTTTACTCACCCTGCCATTGTATTGGGTTTACTTAACACCCAGCTTCTCACTCAGCCACCCACTATTATTGGCTATCACAGCGCTACAATTGCTCGCGATTCTCGCTGAAACGGTCGCCGATCTACAGCTGTACGAGTTTCGTAAGCAGTCCAAATCACTTGTCTGTGAAACAGGATTCTGGTACTACAGCAGGCATCCCAATTTATTCTTTGATTGGCTATTTTGGCTACTGGTTAGTATTGAAGTCAGTTTTGTCACCCCCTTTGCAGCGATCACACCCATATTACTGTATGTCATTATGAACCACTTGACCGTACCCATTACCGAAAAACAATCCCTTAAACGTAAGGGCAAAGCCTTTTCTGACTATCAAGACAGCACTTCAAGATTCTTTATCTGGTTTAAACGCTCCTCATGAGTCAGCCATTTGATCAAGACTATCTATTGACTGATGATGGCCACAGTATTTACTACGAACAGTATGGCAACCCCACCGGCATTCCTGTGTTATGGCTGCATGGCGGTCCTGGTGTTGGCACCAGTACTAGCTACGCTAGTCTATTTGACTTAAGTCAATTTCACGTAATCCTAGTTGACCAAAGAGGTGCTGGAAAGAGTAAACCTTGTGCAGAAATCCGTAATAACACCACACAGAATATTATTAACGATCTTGAAAACCTCCGCAGAGTCCTCCACATTGAGTCTTGGTGCTTACTCGGTGGCTCTTGGGGAACAACACTGGCACTGGTTTATGCACAAACCCATCCTCATGCCATCAGCCACTTGATACTAAGAGGTGTTTTCTTAGCACGAGAACAAGATTACAAATGGCTATACCATCATGGCGCCAGCCAATTCTTTCCAGCTGAATGGGAAGCATTCTTGAAGCCAATTGGTGGCAATCGAGAGAACGTTATCGAAGATTATCACCAACTTTTTCAGCAAGCTGATCAACAACAGGTCCATGAATCCATGCAAGCATGGTGTACCTGGGAAGCCAGTGTGGCCATGCTTAAACAAGACCCGCTCATTATCGAACAGCTGAATGAAAAAACAACCTGCCAACAATTTGCAACCATTAGCAATCACTATTTTCGACACCGATGTTTTCTAGAGACTGATCAGATCATCAAGAATATTAACAGAATACGCCACATA
The DNA here is from genome assembly GCA_002480165.1 of Proteobacteria bacterium UBA7821. Classification (GTDB taxonomy): domain Bacteria; phylum Pseudomonadota; class Gammaproteobacteria; order Comchoanobacterales; family Comchoanobacteraceae; genus UBA6594. The sequence continues at coordinate 32,035 of DLBP01000031.1, forward strand.
TCGACATGGATTGTTCATGGCCGCTACGACTTATTGTGCCCTGTATCAGGAGCATACTGGCTCAATTCTATGCTTGATTCATGCAATCTAACCATTGTTGAGGCTGCTGGCCACTCTCAAAATGAGGTCGGTACCACAAAGGCACTCAAAGGATGCCTCGCATCATTGGCACAGACCATGAGACAATAACTGCATAACCATTTTATTTCACATCAAGGATGTCAATCACCTAGGTTTATGCTACTATAGCAACTAAAGGTCAGTAGGTTAATCGTTTGTTTTTAACAATCATCAAGACACAATTAAGCACCATTATTGTACCACTTGTCTTAGTACTTGGTACCGCATTATCGTTTAAGTTTCGCTGGGTCCAACTGACCCGTCTCCGCCACTCTTTTAGGATTGTCCTAACCAAAGAGCAAATCAAGTCATCTCGGGGTATATCCGCTTTCTCAGCACTGTCTGCCGTATTAGGTGGCAATCTAGGAACTGGCAACATTGCTGGTACGGCTGTTGCATTATCCACCGGTGGACCAGGCGCATTATTCTGGATGTGGGTGATGGCCATTATCGGATCAGTGATCAAGTTTACTGGCTGCTATATCTCGATCTTAAACCGAGTTAGTCACTCACAGCAGGAATGGCTTGGGGGACCGATGTACTACATCGGTCACCTACTACAATCACCCATCACTGCAAAAGTGTTCTCAGGCCTTGTTATCGTTTCAGCATTAACTGTGGGTAATTTTGTTCAAGTTAACTCGGTTAGCCTACCGCTAATCAATCATGGCTTCGCAAACTGGCAGATTAGTCTCATGTTAATGGTCTTTATTGCATTTGTCACGCTAGACAAACATAAACGGTTTGCAACGATAAGTACTTATGTTGTTCCATGGATGGCCTTAGCGTATATCGCATTGTGTTTATTTGTCATATTAACCCATGCCAGTAAGCTACCGCCGTTACTATCGCAAATTCTTACGGCTGCTTTCATGCCAGATTCGATCGTGGGTGGCACCATGGGCTATGGCATATTTGAAAGCATGCGTGTTGGCTTCGACCGAGGACTGTTTGCAACCGATGCGGGCATTGGTATCGCTCCCATGCTTCACGCTGAAATACCCGACCAGCATAGCCAGCAACAAACGGCCTTTGAACAAGGTCTGGTCAGCATTCTCGCGCCCATTATTGTGATGGTCATTTGTATGATGACGGGACTGGTATTACTCGTCACAGATGCATGGATACAACCCAATTTAGCCAGTACAGAGATCTGTGTCTATGCTTTTACTGTCGGAACAGGTTGGAAGGTTAGCGAATACATTCTACTGGTTACTTTATTTTTATTTGCAACCACGACGTTATTAACCTGGTCTTACTGTGCTGAGCGAGCACTAATCTACCTGAATTTAGACAAGCATCTACATACTTTCAAACTGCTGTTTATCGGCTTCATCCCACTTGGGTGTTACATGGGTGGTCAATGGATTTGGTTATTGGCTGACATCAGTATTAACTTAATGTTGTTCATTAATTTAATCGCTGTCTTTATTGCATCAAAACCGTATACCAGTCAAATCAATCATGCCATTCGAACAGTGGGCAACAAGTTGAATTATAGACTATAATCAACTTGAACATATGGAGGTTATTGTTAATGGGTATAAGCGGTATTAGTCCCCTATCACTACTATTGGTCTTTATGATAGCTGTTTTGCTGTTTGGCTCTAAAAGACTGAGCCAGCTTGGAAAAGATCTCGGAAGCGCGATAGCTGGCTTTAATGATGGCTTAAAAGCCAAACAAGTATCTGAGCAAGCTCAAAAAGAAAGAGACGATGTTTAGTTTAACAGAGTTGTTAGTCATCGTGATTGTTGCTTTGTTGGTTTTAAAACCAAACCAAATCATTGACTTGTACCAGCAATCACGACAGGCAAAGAGAAAGCTACAGGGGGCGATTGAGCACCTCGGCCGCCACGACGACAAATCTAACTAGAAAATCGATTAGACAGTTCCTGAACACCTTTCTTACCGACATAGGGCTTTAATTTAGCAAACACTGTCTTTTCTATTTCCCAAAACATCATGATATCAACACAGTTACCAAAAAATGGATCTTTGGACATGTGCAGTGGGTAAGCTCCAACCGCTTCATAATGCCTTAATAGTGGTGGGAAAGAAACCTGTGTCTGAAGTAATTGCTTTAACATAAACTCACAACTGGTGAGTGTTGGTGACACCCGTATGGCTTGCGCAACCTCATTAGGCAACCTTTTTGATTTCTTATATGGGAAATGTGGAACAAAGTATTGCGCGTGATGGTGATACTGTTTGGATTTTTCATCGACATAAACGGACAGTATATCCAGGTCTTCTTGTGAATAATAGTCAACCGGTATCGACACAAGTCCCGTGACAAAGCCGATACTTTTAAAGCGTAAAATGGCAATACCGAGGCCACGCCAGAGAATCAGCAATGGCCAGTACTGGTTTTGATAATTCACTTGAACAAACGACCGCCCCATCTCCATAAAGCTGCCTCGATAGTCAGAACTCATTGGTAAGACGTGATAGAGGGTAGATAATGAGAGTTGTTTTCTTTCTTGTTGGTTATTAAAATCAATTTTAGAAAACCGATAGCCACCTACGACACAGTGATTTTCTTTGTCCCACACCACTAGCTGGTAATTAATCTCATCATATTTATCTGTATCTAAAAGCTGACTCGAGCCCATCCCAATTGCTCGAAATGCACGTTCTCGTTCAATATAAATACATTGCCTCAGGTGTCTATACTCATCGGTTGGGTCTAACAGCAACACCTGATAAGACTTGATCTCCAAGAGTGACTTACCCGCCAACACTAACTGGTCAATCTCTCGCTGAACCAGTTGGTAATGTGGCAGTGAGTCAATCAAGTAACCCGGTTTCTTTAGGGATTTCTTGGTATTAAGTTGTCTAAACTGCTGGTATGCTGGCCGGTGTCGAAGACTGTATGTTAAGTAATATAAATAATCTATTTTGTCTCGACTGCTTCTCAAATGAGTTAGGTCTCTCCCTTTGACAGGCATACCAACTCTGAACTTAATGGATTTGCCTCGATGCCTAAATAGCTCTCTAAATATTAGTGACAAACCCAAGTAGCGATTTAGCATACGCAGGAAATAAAACAACCAAGAGTTTCTTGCTGAGATGTAGACAGGAATGATTGGCGTATCGGTCTTTTCAGCAATAGATACTGGCAACCTGGACCACTCTGAGTCATATAAGCCTGTGTGTTTTGACTGCAGTTTAATGTCTGATATTTCACCTGCTGGAAATATCAATAACAGGCCACCTGATTTCACCCAATTGATGGCTTCTTGCACGCTTTTTTTGTTAGAAGCAGTTTTGGATACATTATCAATACCAATTAAAATAGAGTCAAATTCAACAGGGGCATTATCCAGTAAAACAGTGGCCATCACGCGTATGTCGCTTCTTTTCTTAAGCAGTAACTGTGTTAGCAACATAGTCTCAGATAAACCTGACGGATGATTAGCGATCACAACAGCTGATCCAGTCTCTGGTATGTAACCATATTCTTTGCTATCATACTCTTGACTGAGATTTAAGTGAGCTAGTACACCATCTAGAAAATCCTCAGCATTGGATGCTTCAGCCTGTTGACTAAACACTTCGTTAGCCAAATCAAACAACAGAAGCCGGTTGAAAATATTCACGCACACTTTTTTAAACAGTCTGTGTTTTTGACCAGATAAAAACTGGCTCATACAGAATGCTCTTGCAGCTTTTTGATTCATTTACCAACCCTTCCTATAACACTGACAAATTCGCACACAATCCGATTAATAACAATCTTAGAACGACTTTTCACAGCACTTGGCTCAAAATATCTGTTCCTTATCAAAATAATTCTATTGTTAGACTAACACGTCGATCAGATCG
>DLBP01000016.1 GCA_002480165.1 Proteobacteria bacterium UBA7821
ATCGATTGAGTCTAACAAACAGACCAAACGGCATCACTTTGACAACAATACCATCGAATACATGATTCATTTTATTTTTCATAAAAACGCATTTGAACCACTTTTCAGCGGTTCGCTGTGCCTCATCGGCAGACTTTTCACGCATGGTACAATGATCACAGAGATCTTTCAGATCCGAGCGATAGTTGATTGGACAGGGTTCTATACCAAGTTGTGATTTCAATATCCGGTGAATCACCAAATCAGGGTAGCGTCTTATGGGCGATGTGAAATGACAATAATGGGAATAACCCAGTCCGTAGTGCCCCTCCTGCTTCGCTGAATAAACTGCTTGATTTTGTGCTCTTAATATCACATCGTTGATCATGTGAAACCATGGGCTTGATCGGTTGTCTTCAATAATGCGATTTAATTGCTTTGTGGTGATTCGATTGCCCTGAAATGACTCGAGTCCAAGTGATTGTATATCGTGCTTCAGTTGATTTAGTTTCTCATGTCTTGGTGCACTGTGTGAACGATAGAGGCAAGGCTCCTTATGCTCATGCAAGTATTCTGCGACCGTAACATTAGTCAGCAACATCAGCTCTTCAATCATTTTAGCAGAGAAAAGCTCTGGCTTTTCGACGACTTCTGTTGGCATATCGTTGTCATCTAACTGAATGTGATGACTTGGTGAGTGTATCTCTAGCGCCCCTCGTTCTTTACGTCTAATCAAAAGCTGATGCGTTAGCATCTGCATATTATTGACCGCATCCAGCAATTCATAGGGATCATCAGTGGGCAGGTCTATGCCATCTAGCCAATGATCGACTTGTTGATAAGTCAACCGAGCATGCGATTTGATCATGGCATAATGAAATGAATAAGACTCTCGAGCACCCGAGCCATCTATACACAACTTCAGTACCATTGCCCTTCGGTTCTCATGAGGCTTGAGAGAACAGAGATCCTCTGACAGCTGTGTGGGCAACATGTGCGACACTTCATGAGGCAAGTAGACACTGGTTGATTTATGCCGAGCTATTTCGTCTACGTCGGAATTAACTTTGACGTAATGGCTAACGTCAGCGATGGCGATATATGCGATCCAACCTGGCCCATCTTCGCGTTCGGCTACGAACACAGCATCGTCAAAGTCTCTTGAGGATTCGCCATCGATTGTGAAAAATGGTACCTGTGTGAGATCTTCTCGCGCCTCTATATCTTGAGGTGACGTGTCAACTGGATAGTTGTGCTTGCTTGTGTAGCTATCTGAATCAAAATCATAGTTTAATTTCAACACTGCTGTCATGGCTGTTTTATCATCAAAATCACCGAGCGTACTGAGGATTTTCACCATAGGTTTGTCGTCACAATCAATGACTTGAGCGTTGACAAATTGGGCTTGTTTGAGATCAGTTGGTTGATCAACAGGCAAACGACAGAATTTATTTTTCTTGGTGAATGGTACCACGTAGCACGTTTGATTGCTCCACTGAATTTGACCAATGAACTGATCCATCGACCTGTCAATGAGTTGGATGGGTGTGGCAATCCAATGATGTCGTTTGGACCGTTGGCGGTAGCGCTCTGAGTTTTTTTCTGGTTGGCTAACTCGCAGTTCAAGTGTATCACCAGATAGAAAATGGTGGCAATAGTAGTGGGGAATATAGATTCGGTGCTTACTCTGACCTGACTCTGCTAGCATTGAGCCATCTTTATCGAAATAAACTTTCAGAGTGGTAAGATAACAGCTGGCCACTGTGTGATATTGCTGTTGTTTGTTTTTGCTTATTTGACCGTCTCTTTGCATGGCATTGAGTCTTTTTTTGGTTCCCTCTAGCTGATTTTCTTGAAGGGCGAGGCTTTCGATTAACTCATGTTCTGTCAGTTTTTTTCTCTCTGAGATGCATTGAAACAGCTCTTCACGCGATGGGATGCTAGTCCGATTGTTCTGCTTGTTGTTCATTTGGTCTCCTTTATCTGAATCCAGTCGATTCATTGCGATTAGGACAGTTGTCCGATTATTCCATTCAGTGTCTGCTTGTGAATACTAACGTGTTGAGGCACTACCCATATGTTGTCGTGATCTACTGGGCATTTTACGGCATCTTTTTCAGTCATTATAAGCTGAAATTGATTCAGTTCATGCCAATTAACGGCTGAAAAGTCTGCATGATCAGGATATGCATACACAGTTACAGGCTGCCTTAGCCATTCACTGATCGCTTGTTGAAATCGAGCGGGATTGGCAATGGCAGTTAACACACACCAGTTATAACACTGTCTATCTGCTGGATCAATGATAGTCTGACTCTTTAGGTTGTATAATCGGCTAAAATCATCCTGTATGGTAAAATCAATTTCTCTTGTAAGTTTGTAGTCAACCCGTTGCTGTCGGCTAACGGGCTCTCTCAATGGCCCTAGTGGTAGACAGTATTGATTGCCATATAAGCGTTCATCCACCAGTAGAATCTCAAGGTGTCTTGGGATTCGATAGTGTTGCAGTCCATCATCTATCAGAATCACATCGACACTTTTGTGTCTAAGAACCCACTGATAGGCCAGGTATTTTTTTTTCGAGCACACGACGATTGCATCGGTCTGATCGGCGATCAGTCGTGCTTCATCGCCAACCGTTACGGCAGTGTGATGGCTGGCAACGCAGATGGGGTGATTCGCTGGGCTTGATGATAGATTTCGACAAATGATGGCGACTTTGAGATTGACTTGTGTGAGTTGTTTGCACAGATGGATAACAAAGGGCGTCTTCCCGACTCCACCAGCAATGAGATTGCCAACGGCACAGACTTTTGGCGCTGACGGCAGTTTGTCGCAGTGATTGATTTGGTAGCATTTATGCAAGCCGTGTGCGCATCGGTACAACCAACTTGCCGGTAGTGCGACTAGCATATAAGCCCATGACAAACTAACAAACCACTGGCGTAGAATGAGTGCTTCGATAGTCTGCCTACGTGGAAAGAATCTCATTCGAATACTGTAACTGATAAAGCTTTGCATAATTGCTATTACTGTCTTTTAGCAAGTTTTCATGTGAATCGTTTTCGACTAGCGTGCCATTTTCTATGACATAAATGGCGTTGCAGGCCTGAACTGCTTTTAGTCTATGCGCAATAATGATTTTCGTTTGGTTACAAAATTCGGGGTTATTGAGTCGTTGAATGACTTTCCTTTCGGTTTCGATATCTAAGTTCGAAGTTGCCTCATCTAAAATGATTATTGAAGGCCCTGTTCGGTACAGCGCTCTGGCAATGGCAATCCGTTGTTTTTGTCCACCTGATAGTTCACTGCCATCGATGATATTAGTCTGATATTGATCCGGAAGCGCTTGGATAAATTCATCGGCACAGGCGGCATCTGCAACGAGTTTAACCCGGTCAATATCAATATCAGTTTCTCCGTAAGCGATATTTTCGAGAATGCTACCGCTGAATAAAATGGTGTCTTGAGTGACGTATGAAAACAATGAGCGGTAGGACTCCAGTGAGTAATGGTTAGCTGGCTGGTCTCCTAATTGTATTGTCCCATTGGTCGGGCTCAGTAAACGCAGCAGCAGTGATATAATCGTCGATTTTCCACTACCAGACTGCCCAATGAGACCAATCGAATGGCCCACTGGAATGGTCAAGTTGAGTGATTTAACCACCGGCTTACCTTCATATGAAAAAGAGACGTCTTGCAGTGTTAGGTCAGCTATGGAAGCCTGAGGGCCAGTTTCATTCTGGTGTTCTTTAGGTATTTGTAGTGTATCAAATATTCGTTGTGCAGCGACAAGTCCTTTTTGTATCTCTGCATTGACACTCGACAACCGTTTTAATGGCTGAAGTACTCGAAGCAGTGCAATGACAACGCTAACAAAACTGCCAACAGTGATATCGGGTGAATGGGCCAACATGAGCAGCGCTGCACTGAAAGGCAGAACGATGGCTAGTTGAACAAGTAGCGAACCAAATGCATTGGCAGAGACACCTTTGAGCTCGAAGGCCCTGTTATTTTTCAGCAATTGATTAAACCGTTTAATCTCGTACTGTTGAGAGTGGTGAACTTTGATAATTTTTTGCCCAAGAAAGACTTGACTGATGTGGTGGGTGATCGACTGCATGTTATTGAGTGTGTTTTCTGAGACGTGTCTGATACGTCTGGAGGTCAATTGAACGAATAGTGCAATCACTGGCGTTGATAGGATGAGTATACAGGATAGCTTCCAGTTGATGTAGAACATACTTGCTAATAATGCAATCACGAGGCAGCCTTCGCCGACAATGGTTAGAAAGCAGCTACTCACTGTACTGGCAAGTTGTTCGACGGTGTATATCATTGTCGATGTGATTTCTCCGGACTTAAGTTTTTTATGATGCTGGTAGTCTAGATTAATCGTGTGCTCGAAGAGTTTTTTTCTCAGATCAAGTACGACAGAGCGTGCAACATTACTAACGAGGTACTGTGAAAAAAAATAGCAGATTCCCCGACCAATGATCATCAGACTTAGCAGTAGGGGTATCCAAGTCAACATGTGCGTGTCTCTTTCGACCAGTCCTTGGTCGACTAATGGTTTAATGAGCAATGCAAATGCTGCTTCGGTACCAGAAGACAGTAATGCTAGTAGAAAAGAGAACACCAGCATCAATCTGTATGGCTTTACGTACTGAAGAAGGCCTCGGAATGTACTCCATAGGCCTACACTCTCTGGCATATTACTTACGATTTGTTTTTTTGCTGTTCATTGGCCAGCTGCGCGTGGAAGTTAATCGGCTCGAGAAAGAGATTCGGGTAGCCAGCATTGGCAGTCAGGCTTGCGACTTTCTCTCGTAGGAATGGGAATAATATCATTGGACATTCTGCTTTTAGAATGACCTGCAATGCATCGTTATCATAGCCTTCGACAGTAAAGTTAGCTGCTTGAGTCACCTCGACAATTAATGCGAGTTTGTCATTGGCTTTGACCTCGACCGTTGCCTTAAATTTGACCGTGTAGTCGTTGTTCTCATTGATGTGATCTACCGTGTAATCAACGTTTCGGTTCAAGGGTGTGGCTGGGTCCAACTGATGTATGGGGACTTTGACTTCTAAAGATGCGTCCTCAAGGTAGACATTTTGCATAATAAATTTGTTTGGTGCTTGGTTCTCAGACATTTTTAATCCTCTGTGTTAATTAATCTAGCCAGTTCGCCACTGGTGTGAAGTTGGTAAAGTTGGTCAAAGCCTCCGATCAACTGTTCGTTGTAGAATATCTGAGGGACTGTGCGTGCTTGATTGGTTTTGTGTTGAAACTCTTGATAGAGTGCTGGATCTAGGTCTATCCTTTTTTCAGAATAACTCCAACCTTGTTGCGTGATCAGTGCCTTAGCTCTGTCGCAGTAAGGACAGTATTCCTTTGAATAGATGATAAAGTTAGGTTGTGATCTGCTGCTCATCTTTCACCTCGTAGATTAAATGATCGAACTCTTCTGCTGTGAGGGATTTGAGTTGATCCCAGCCACCAAACACATTACCATCAACAATAATCTGTGGTACGGTTTTGGATTGTACAGGTAACATTTTGAATTCTTTCAAGTGTTGTGGGTCAATTTGAATATCTTTTTCTTCGTATACAATGTGTTTGCTGTTCAAGTATATTTTTGCAGAGCGACAGCTTGTGCATTGCTTAATGGAATACATGACGACCGACCTCTGAGCTTTTTCACAGGCGTCACATGCAAAAACTGAGGCAGTCAACAACGATACTAATAAAACTAAAACTGTCATCTCACCATCATACATCACTTGACTGAACTAGCCAAGTTAAATTTGTTTTTTATGTCAATTTTGTGCCCGATGGTGGCATTCAGCTACTGGCAATGCCACATCATATTATCTAGAAAACGTTTCAGTCGTTTTGACCTGGGGTTTTCAAAAAAGCGAACCGTTGAACAATCCTCGAGTAACCGACCGTCTTCTATGAATAACATCCGATTCGTGACCTTTTTAGCAAAGTATAGATCATGAGTTGCGATTGCCATCGTCATCCCTTTCTTCGATAAATCCTGTATCAACTGCATAACCTCGATCATCATTTCAGGATCCAGTGCGGATGTGGGTTCATCCATCAATAAAATCTCTGGATTTAACATCAGGCTTCTAACAATACCAGCTCGTTGTCGTTGACCACCAGACACTTGTTCGGGGTAGCGGTGAGCACACCCCAGTAACTGGACCTGTTCAAGTAAGGTAACCGCCTCCATCTCAGCTTGTTGTCGGCTTCTTTTGAGTACTTTAACAGGCGCTAATATACAGTTTTCAAGAATCGTAAGGTGTGGAAATAGATTATAGTCTTGGAATACGAGCGCAATTTTTGTCCGTTGCTCTTTTGTAATTTCTTCGACATGGCTAATTTGCTTTCCCAGAAAATGAATGGTGCCCGATTGATGGGACTTCAGTTGACCCATCAGGTGAAGTAAAGATGTTTTGCCGGATCCTGATGGACCACATATACCAATCACATCGCCGGGGCTAACGGTTAGATCAATCCCGGCTAGTATGATTTGAGACTGCTCAACCAGTCCAACATTGTCTAACGTTAAGATGTGTTTACATTGTTTCATATCTAATCCATTCCGCGGGCTACTGTTTTAGGGACTCACTTAAGCGACTGGCTAAATAACAAACAAGCCAGTAGACAAGCATGACGAATATAATCGCATCAATGGTTGATGATAACCACTTAGCACTGTGTGTTGTGATGTCAATCATGGCAAGCAAATCAAACAAACCAACAAACACAACCAGGGTTGTGTCTTTAAATAGCCCTATTAATATATTAACAAAGCTTGGCATCATTTGTTGTGTGATCTGTGGCAGTTT
>DLBP01000055.1 GCA_002480165.1 Proteobacteria bacterium UBA7821
ACGTTACCTTTTGATTTGGACATTTTTGCGCCATCTTTTAAAACCATACCTTGTGGGAAATAGCGTTTAAACGGTTCTGAGGCTGTGACCAATTGTAAATCTCTCAGTACTTTGAATACAAAACGTGCATACAACAGATGCATCACAGCATGTTCAATACCACCGATGTATAGGTCAACAGGAAGCCAGGAAGCAGCGCTTGGCTCGAGCATGCTATTGGCCTGTGGGCATAAATATCGGGTAAAGTACCAGGATGAATCGACAAAGGTGTCAAACGTATCGGTCTCTCTCACTGCATCACGTTGACAGATCGGGCACTTAACCTGATAAAAATCTGGGATAGACTTGAGTAAGTTGGTGTGTGGCTGGTAGTCAACATCGGTGGGGAGTTCGACTGGCAAATCGGCTTCAGGCACTGGCACAGTACCACAGTGATCACAATAAATAATTGGGATAGGGCAGCCCCAATAGCGTTGTCTAGAGATGCCCCAGTCTCGCAATCTAAATTGTTTAGAATAACCACCTCGATTGAGTTCAATGAGCCGTTCAGTGATCGCTTTTCTCGCTTGCTGACTGGTCAAACCGGTGAAGTCGCCTGAATGAATCGTTGTGCCATCTTCGACGCAGGCGCTATCATCGTTGCTGTCTGTTGTTTTGATGACCGTCTTGATGGGTAGCGCATACTTTTGAGCGAACTCATAGTCACGCTCATCGTGAGCAGGGACAGCCATCACCGCACCGCTTCCGTAACTCATGACCACATAGTTTCCCAACCAAAGGGGAATTGATTCGCCAGTGATCGGGTGTTTCACATAAGTTGATGTACTCACACCTGTTTTCTCAAGCCGCGCGCGTGTTTGCTCTTTGACGTCCATCTCTTGGTCATTGTCAATGAAGGCTTTGACTAATGGGTTACTCTTAGCTATTTCTTGAGCCAGTGGGTGCTGTGGTGAGATCACCACATAGGTACAGCCCATCAGTGTGTCAGCACGCGTTGTGAAACACTCGAGCTGTTTTACGGCATACGACTCATCCGCCAACGTGAATGTAATGACAGTGCCCTCAGAACGACCAATCCAGTTTTTCTGCATGGTTTTGACGCGCTCAGGCCAATCTGGTAAATCATCTAATGCATCGGTTAATTCATCGGCGTATTGTGTGATTTTTAAAAACCAGCTGTGCACTTCTTTTTGCTCGACAGGGGCTCCTGAACGCCACCCCTTACCATCAATGACCTGTTCGTTTGCTAAAACGGTTTGATCAACGGGATCCCAATTAACGGAAGTCTTTTTTCGGTAAGCCAACCCTTGATTGAACATCTGTAAAAATAGCCATTGTTGCCAATGGTAATAGGATTTATCGCACGTTTTGATCTCTCTTGTCCAGTCAATCGCCAAGCCCATTTGAATGAGTTGCTGCTTCATGCGATCGATATTCGCCAGAGTCCATTGCATGGGGTGTTGTTGTTTGCTAATAGCTGCATTTTCAGCAGGCAAGCCAAACGCATCCCAGCCCATTGGCTGGAGCACATCAATCCCTTGAAACATTTGCCAGCGTGCCACCACATCACCGAACGTGTAGTTAGACACATGCCCCATGTGAATGTCACCGCTGGGATAAGGTAACATGCACAATGTGTATGATTTAGGCTCTTTGGCCACATCCTGTCTTGTGTAGATACCGGTGTCTTGCCAGATTGCCTGTATTTCTTGTTCAATTAAATCGGGTCGGTAATGCTTGTCCATTGTTTTCTCGATGTCAATAAATCAACAGTATAACAGAGTGAGTGAGGCGATGAAATAGTATGGGATTAGAAAGTCTCTAATTTGCCCAAACGGAAGACAAAAAAGCCAACAAGATTATACAAACCAATTAATAACGCCAAGCCAGCGTAGCCATAATGACCAAAGAAGTGCTGTTTGACAACTGGTTCGATCGAACCGGTCATGACTGGTTTGGCAAAATCATCATTCATCTGAGTCAAGTTGCCCAAGACATCAATGAAAGCGACAATGCCTGAATTGTTTGCAAAAACAAGTTGTCGACCAGACTCGATTGCGGCTGCTTGTGCTATTTGGACATGCTGGTGTGAGGCAATGGATTGGCCAAACCAATTGCTATTCGATAGCACAACACCCGCATCTGCTTGAGACAGCTTGCCGATGACGTTTGGGAAAATGATATCATAACACAGCATCGGATAAATTTGATACGAATGATAATCAAAATAATCATAATCCGCCTGCTGGTGTGTCATTGAATACATGGGGATACCCAGGTGATCGATAATGGGCTGAACGAGCGATTGTAACGGGATCACCTCACCAAAGGGTACCAAGTGTTGCTTAAATTTAACTCCGTGGTATTTGTTGGATTGATCGAGTAGCAGTACTGATGGTGTGATTCCTTGATCATTATACCAGGTAATACCTGAGAGCAAATCGATGTTTAATCGAGCCAAATCATTGGATAAGTCCTTTAATGCAATCGATGACTGACCAGCCGGTGGTAGTGCATTTTCAGGCCAAATAACCAGCTGGCCTGGATCCGCATACTGTTGGGTTAAAGTCATTTGCTGTTGCATCGATTGGTAAGCCGGTTTTGGCTGATAGATGTCTTGTTTTTCATTGTGCTGTATCGTGATAAACTCAATGGGTGCTTGGTCTTTGACCACCAGTGATGCCTCATATGGCAACAGATAACCGACAAGCAAAACACAAATGATCAGCGAACTAATTGATGCCAGTGTGTATTTAGCAGCTGGCTCGATGATCACGCAAGTCAAATAGGCAGATAGCCAGCAGATAACCCAGCCGACACCCAGACTGCCAACATAAGGAATCAAGGGCTTTAGCGACATCGACTCAGTTTGACTGTAGCCCAACAATCCCCAAGGAAAGATCTGACTTCTCAGCGCTTCAGCCAATAACCAGAGTAGGGGAAAGAGCCACAATAGACGAAGATGCCGAGGCAGCCAATCCCGTGTATAAAAAACAACCAGGAATGGGCCGGCTACAAACACTGCCAGAACGCTGGCAAGTAATAATAACAGCAAACCACTGAACAGTGGATTTAAATGAATGACGTCGATCATGGGCGTTAATAACCAGTGGTGGTGACAGGCAAATAACGCCACTGAAAACAAACCAATGCCCTGTATGGCTTGTCGGTTAGTTTTCAAGCACGATTCCATGCAGTACAAGACGCTGGTGAGTATTGGGATAACCAGGTAGCTCTGCCTAAACGGCGCATAAGCCAGCGTCATCAAGCAACCTAAGCCAAATAATAACCAGTGAGAGAGGCGTGTGTTAGATTGAATCATTGTGTCATTGAGCATTCTGTGTGATATCATTGTATAATAGGCTGGTGATGGAGTCTAGGTAATATCTGGCAAACTCATGAATTCTTTCGCTCGCTCGTATTGCCGCCATCCTGGATTTGCCTGTGTCACATCATCCCACTGTTTAACACTAATCGAGCCGTTGGCGTTGAGTGTTAACACATTGGAATTCACGATCAAAGCTGGAAAACGACTGGACAATCGGATACACGCCCCTAGTGGGATGTGCTGGCCGGTAATCGGACGATCAAAGTGATAGAATTGGAGCCTGAGCGCTTGAGGATCAATGCGATTGATAAAACTCGTGTACCCGACACCACTGAATATCGACTGTTGTTGCAGTGGCTGAATCGAGCGGTCACAGGCAATTTGCATTGGTATACAATGAGATGATCCTGGAATCGTTAGCTGTGATGGGTGACTAATACCAATTCCCTGTAGCGATTCTTTGATCCAAAATAACAGTGCTGTGCCAAAAATATAAACCGTCCCAATATTAGGGTATACCTGGCCGATAGCTTCTTTCCAACAATTGACTTCAGATTGTTTGAGTGGAATGGCTGTCTGACCATTGGTATATAGCCAAGCGATTCTGCTGGGTAAATTTAATCGAAATAGGGTGCTAAAGCGTTTGATCATACCAGATCTACGACTTGAGGCAATCACCATTTGTAAGTCTTGACTACTGGATTGTGTCGACAAGCGGATCCCAGCTTGCCTCATACAGGCAATCAGCGCAACACCAGGGTGACGACTCTGCCCGATGATGATCGATTCGAGTATGTCTTTCACTGCTTTGAATTCATCCAAAGTGAATGTTAACACCAGTTGTGGAGTAATCTCGACATCAATCAATAGCCGCTTTGATCGACGCATGAGATTAAATCCGATGGATTCACTGAATGGCTTAAATGCAGTGGATAGGCGTGTGATGAGTAGATCGGGTGACCCTTTGAGGTCTTGTTGGAACCAATGCCAGCATAATTGTCGTTGTCTGGTGGGATCAAGATCCAACAGATAACGATGAATGATGCCAACACAATCGCCGTTTTTTTCTAACAAGCGATCAATGCCATAGAGGCATTGTTCGATGAGCAACACATAGGGTTTTGGATTGGCTATGTCGGCTAGATCGAACAACACGGTGGGCAAAGCTTTTGATAGCAGTGCTTGATCAAAATCATCACAGCGTAAAATGTCAGATGCAATGGTTGAATGAGCAGTTACAGTCACCTTAAGGCCATCAGCTGATGTACACACAAACACACGTGATTTGCCTTGAGCGTTGATGACCACTGATGTCCAAAACTTGCCGGATAACTCGGTTAGAATTTGGTTATAATAATCATTTTGACCACTTACGTTGTTCATGATTAATGACAATTTGTCACCACATGCCAGATAAAATAAAACAGCAGATGAGTCGGTGATCTTACCTAGCGTGTCTTTCTTCTCTTGAAGTTCAACGATCCGTTTTAGCTGTGATTTATCCAGCTTCTTCTTTAACTTAAACTCAGGCAACGGTTTTTCATTGGCATAAATCTGATTAAGCGAAGCGTATTTTTGTTTGGCATCACAGTCAGCAATCTGGAGACGTAAATAACCATCTTGACAGTGCGCAAATAAACGCTCGGCCCATCGGTGATAACTTGACTTAATGCGTTTATCCTGTGCTGAAATCACCTCACTTAGACAAGTAATGAACGTGTATTGTTCCGAAAAATCGGCTAGCGTTTCGATTTGAGCGATGTACTGTTTGATTAAATGGGTGATTCGGTTATCAGTGGGTGGCAATAAGTCGTTTAACTCTTTAATTTGATCAAGTAATTGTGCGTGGGGTTGTGCTGATTTATCCTCAGCAGTATTGCGACAAATAGCACTATTTAGCTTGTCGTACAATTCCGTAGAGGCAATCGTTTTCAGCGCTTTAATTTGATAATTGTGCAAAAAAGTGGTGATGTCTTCTAAACGCTTAACACCGTTGTTGATGAGTTTGCTAAGATGAGCTTGATTGGTCGTCAAGCCGGCAAGTGGGGTCTCTGAATCATGGCGCTGATAGAGCTGATAAAAGGAAATGGCACTGTAGGCATTGTTGGACTCAAGCCATGTTTGGTATTGACATAGGAAATCATTCTCTTGAGTAGTGTGGCCACTGTAGAGTTGAATCAGTAGTTCTGGTGGTTGGTAGAGAGCCCAATATTTTGCAAGTGACAACATAGACTTGGTATCACTGTGATGAATATTAGCCAATAAAATACTCGATAACAACGCCAAGTCAACACAGTCTCGCGGTTGAGAAAAATAAGCCACCAATCTTGATGGATTAAAATGTTGTGTCAGCGTAGCCACATCCTGGTAAGCAGTTGACCAACAATAGTGGGATAACACCCGCCAAAATTTGTCTTGTTGGTGCAATCGTTGCTGCTTTTGTGGACATTTGACACTCATGAATTTTGGTTTAGCCTGATAGACTAATCGTTCACAATACTGCTTTCCCCAGTCATCAATAACACATTCCAGACTCTGATCCTCATGGACTTTATACAAGTGATCACCTTGGAAAACCAAACTGCTATCATTGATGATTTTAACGATATTGTCTGGTTCTATATAACCTAAGGCAGTCGTATTAATGGTAATGACTTGTTCAGGCTGTTGTTTTTTATTGATTAGATTAAGTACTTGGTTCAAAAGCCCCCGTGTGGATAAATTCTCTGACACAGAATCTAAAGCTTGCTGTGCAGAAGTCAATGACTGTTGCCGCTGATATTGCAATTGAATGACTTGAATGACGGGTCTTAGTTCATTGATTACCAGTGCAATGATTCTATCGGATAACGCTTCCGAAACATCGGTTTTGGCCATGTCTAAGACATTCTGACAGCCGGTATTAATCGGGTTGGTTATCGCAATTGAATCGGGTGTTTCTTCTGTTGTAATGTATTCCTCAATGGCTTGAATGAGGTCGTGTGACTGACGTAATGACACGGTATACTCAGAGCCGTCGATTAAAGGCAGTAATTTCTCAGTCATAGTCGATACCAAAAACTGCATGGAGACCTTAACAATTTTAATTTGTAACACCGTTAATGCTTCTGGTTGTGAGTAACCATGATAACTTCGTGAAACCCGATCAATTTCTTGTGACAGATTTAGAACTTTTTCTGCCATATCAATGCTGTGATCCACATGCGGTTTATCTGTGATCGAATCATTAATTTGTTTGATCGAATCAGCAATCGTTTGGATTTTATAATGATTTCCCTTGATTAAAACTTCTGATAGCCGTTTTTTCAATTCAGGGACAAATTGCCAAACAGCCAATATTCGATGATCAGATGTGGTGCTTTTGCTTGCCTGTAATAGCGTTAACAGCTGCCTTAACAACGCGTTAACATCAAGTTCTATTTGAGTGGTTAATAGGGGTATTTGACTAATGATGCCAAGAAGATTATTCAGGTAATGCGATAGTCGTCTCGGAATAATGATACTCGTATTAGATAGCATGCTAATAATCGTATGAATCAAACAATTTGAATACATGATCAGGATAGCTGGCTGTAGCGGTGATTGTCGTTGACTGAGTTGACGTATTTTGGATAATACGTCATCGGGCAGATCAATGTTCCAGGCACTATTTGCTAGTAGTGATAAGGAATCAGCCAGTCGTGTTTCACGTTCTGGTGATTGGATGCTGTGATGCATCCAAACCAACATGAGTTTAATGACGGATTGCTTTTGTTTGTCACTCAAAGCACCCACGTTAAGCCGGTTGTTAATATCATTGAAAAATTCGGATACGTACTCAGTCGTTCTATCAAAACTTCCAGAAACAGCATACACTGGATTACTGTACAACAGGCTTATCTTAGTGCCATCTAGTTCTGGTAGAGCGTATCGACTGATGCTACTGTCACACGAGACATACATGCCAGCCAAACAGTTGGCGATCTCAACGGACGTGTGTTGACTAACGACAAAGATGGCCTTGGGATACTGCTGAACCAGTTGATTAACAACAGTGACCTCTGGGTTGACACCTAAACGAAAAACAATTTGAGAATGGGTCAAGTGGACTAATTCTGAAAGACGTGTATTGGCATCAATGATGGTCGTAAACAGTTCTGCATCATCAATGACGAGATGCCTAAATACATTAAATCCAAGTGCTTTGAGTTTACCAAGAGAATTTTGATGATTTAGAGTTGTCACCATGCGATTTTTGGGGATTAACTCGCAAGCAGAATCGGTGATATGGCAGGTTAAGACCCATTGAACACCTTGTTCATTCAAATGATTAATGATTGGGGTGCGATCGATGTCAGGTTGTGACAGGAATCGATCACCTTGGTGGCTCTTAATGATGTAGGTGGGGACAGCTCCAACTAAGGTATGCTGATCAACGACAGTGTTGTTTGTTGTATTGTTTGTTGGCATTATTGATCTGTATAGTAATGACTTTGCTGTCATCTAACCACATACAGTCGCTAATGTCAATCAATTAGACACTGTCTATTTTTCTAACGATCATGGTGATAATTCTTCTTTGGTCAGCTTGTTTTATCTCGAATTGATGTTGTCGGTAAACGATGGATGCGCCCAGTTTGGGAATGTAACCTAAGTGACTGGTTAATAGGCCACCCATTGTGTCAACCTCTGGGTGCTTATAATCCGTTTTAAAGTAAGTATTAAACTCGTCGATTTCTGTAATGCCTTTAACAGCATACAAACCGTCACCAATCTGGGCAATGGTTAATTGGTCTGTCTCTTGAAAGTGTTCGTCATCAATTTCACCCACAATTTGCTCGATCACATCCTCGATGGTAACGAGACCTGAA
This sequence comes from Proteobacteria bacterium UBA7821, assembly GCA_002480165.1. Taxonomy (GTDB): domain Bacteria; phylum Pseudomonadota; class Gammaproteobacteria; order Comchoanobacterales; family Comchoanobacteraceae; genus UBA6594. The sequence continues at coordinate 8,179 of DLBP01000055.1, forward strand.
ACCCCGCCATATTCATCTAACACAATGGCCATGTGCATGTGCTTGGTCTGAAAGTCTCGTAATAGTGTGTTGAGTTTCTTACTTTCTGGAATGAATAGTATCGGATGAATGTGATCCCTCAATACAAACGAGTCAGTTGATGACATGGTGAGCTTTAGCAGATCTTTTGCTAGCAATATGCCGAGTATGCTCTCTTTGTTATCGTCATAAACGGGTATCCTTGAGTGATGCGACTCATTGAAGGTCTGAATAATATCGGTTAGGTTGTCATTGATATGAATGGTGACCATTTGTCCGCTGGGAACACAAATATCACGAACATGCTTTTGCTCAACTTGCATGACACCGGCTATCATGTTGATGGATGACTCCGTGAGCAACTGATTGCTGTTGTGACTTCTAATGTAGTCAATCATTTCACTGGCACTTTGAAATGGCTGATTAAGGCGCCACAATTTATTAAAATACGTTCGCATAATTAGTCCTCATAAGGGTTTGGTATACCCAACTGTTTTAGTACATGAATCTCGACGGTCTCCATTTCATCTGCAGCCACTTCATCAACATGGTCCAGTCCGCATAAATGAAGGAAGCCATGAACGAGCAGGTGAGAAAAGTGCTGACTCAGAGACCGGTCTAACGAGAGTGCTTCCTGTGTGGCATACGGAACTGCAATGATGATATCACCAAAAACGGGGTTGGTCTCTTGTGGAAAACTTAAAACATTCGTTGGTTTATCGAGTTGACGAAACTGGTGATTCAATCGTTGCATTTCAGCATTATCAACCAAACTGATTTCAATGTGTTCGACTGGAACATGTTGATGTGATGCAACCAAGTCAATGAGTCTATCAATATCCTGGTCGGATAAACCGATGTCACTGTCTGTGACTCGATTGACTACACAATTACTTGTCATAAGCTTCTATAATCTTAGTGATTAATGGGTGTCGCATCACATCCTTAGTGGTGAATTGAACCACTTTGATCTCATCAATACCAACCAGGCGTGTCGACGCATCAATTAAACCCGATTGCTTAGATTTTAAGTCAATTTGCTGAATATCGCCATTAATGATCATTCGGCTATTGTCTGCCAGTCGTGTCAGTAGCATTTTCATTTGAGATGGAGTGCTATTTTGGGCTTCATCAAGAATAATACAGGCATTTTTCAAGCTGCGCCCTCTCATGTAGGCCAGAGGTGCAATTTCAATGGTGCCGTTTTCTTGTAATTTTGCCAATTTGTAGGAGCCGATCAGTTCACTTAAGCAATCAAATAATGGAACCATATAGGGATGGACCTTTTGTTGGAGATCACCTGGTAGAAACCCAAGCTGTTCGCCACTTTCTACAACCGGTCGACTGATAATGATTTTACTAATGCTATTCATTTTTAACAACTGAATGGCACAGGAAGTTGCCAGCAGTGTTTTACCGGTACCCGCTGGGCCGATCCCAAACGTGATGGTGTGATTGTTGATGGCGTTGACGTAGTCAATTTGATTGGGTGTCTTGGGAACAATTTGACTAGCATGTCGCTGTTGTACATGGCTGTGGTCTAAGTTTAAGTGGTGGATATGTAAATTGATGTCTTTAATGTCAATGAGATCGGTTGTTTGACAATAGGCGTAGATGCGCTCAATTAAGCGTTGAGTATCGGTTGCATTTTTTGCGCTATCTGAAATGATTTTAAACTGAAAACCACGCTGCATGATACTGACTTTCATTTCACGTTCAATAAAATCCAGGTGCTGCTGATTGGGCCCACAAAGTATGAGTAACTTATCTTGGCATTCTGGTAATAATGAAAACTTCACGCTGTGTGTCAATCGCTGATCCTAGGTTTACCTTGAGTTATTATAGACTGAAAAGCCAATACTTTCAAACCAGACAGCTGGCCGTGATCACTACAAGTAATCAAACAAGTGATTAGGGTTTCGTCACACTAGGCAAAAGTGCGGGGGGTTTGGATTTAAACTCGTTTTTGTAGGATCTCACTAGCAATAGAATTATCTGAATGCGCTCTGGTATATCGCAATCAGCTGATGGTCTGCCTAGCTTCTTTGTGACGATTGACAATCGATCAAGAAAGTCGACTTCGATCGCTAGAATGGCTTTTATCAGGTCTTGTAATGTGTGAGTCAAACACACGCGAGTAGAGGGCTTTTTATCCGACATCGCCTCTAGAATATTCTTTTGTAGAACCAACAAATCTAATAGGTTCTCGTATAGATTAGAGTGCTCATGACAGATAACTTTCTCAGTGGTAATATCGCTGCATTCAATTGCAACTGTTCCAGCTTTAATGTGCAAGTCAACCAAAAAAGCCTCCTCTTTTTCAAAAGCGCGAATGAGGTCTTTTTGTTCGCGAAGCTGTGTCCGTATGCGTGCCACTCGTCTTGATTGATCAGAGAGATGGACGCATGTACTGGAAACATACCGATGAAACAAACGATTCAGATAGCCTTGTCTGTGGTGAATGCGTCCTAGCTTGTCAGTCATTGATTGGAGTAAATCCTCAGTATCATCTGTATAAAAGGGCACCTCAAGATAAGAAAAAGCATAATCAGATTTGGTGGTTAGAGAGTCTGCTTGATTATTTGTAGCCGCTAATAGTCCGTTCCGGACTCTGGATTCAATATTCAGCTTAATGGCTGGTTGTCTAATCATGCTGTCAGCTCTCCTCTGAGCGTATAGCGGTTACATGCAACCACTCGAACTGAGACAAAATGTCCAATCAAGTCGGTACTGCCTTCGAAATTAATCACTCGATTGTTAGCTGTTTTCCCAGTTAATTCATGCTCGTCTCGCTTAGATCGACCGGTTACCAGTATGTTGTATACCTGGCCCAACATCGTCTGATTGATTGACTGCATGTTTTGATCCAGCCGGTCTTGTAGGCGTTTGAGACGCTTTTTTTTGCACGCCAGTGACACATCGTCAGCCAGTTCACTTGCCGGTGTGTTAGGGCGAGGGCTATAGATAAAACTATAGGATTGATCAATTTTTAGTTCGGTTACCAGGCGCATCGTTTCTTGGAAGTCTGCTTCTGTCTCGCCAGGAAAACCGACAATGAAATCTGATGAAATCGTAATCCCTGGCCTGGCTTTTCTCAACCGCTTGACTTTATCGATGAACGTCTGTATGTCGTGGCCACGCTTCATGGCCGTGAGCATTCTATTTGAGCCACTTTGAACCGGTAGGTGAAAGTGATCAGCCAACTTGGGTTCTTCTGCAAAAGCATCAATCAACCCGTCATCTAAATAGGCTGGATGGGATGTTGTGAAGCGGATTGATTGTATGCCGTCAATACTTGCGATGTAATGAATCAACAATGCAAGGTCAGCTGGGTGGTCATCTGCGGTAACTGATTGATAACGATTGACATTTTGACCGAGTAGGGTGATTTCCTTGACCCCTTGCTGACTGAGTAGGTATGCTTCTTTTAATACCTCGTCGAATCGGCGACTGATTTCTGCGCCTCTTGTGTAGGGCACAATACAAAAGCTACAGAACTGACTACACCCCTCCATGATTGAGATATAGCTTGATACACGGGTTGCCAATGGCTTGGTATTGATTGCATCAAATTTCTCTTGACCCGCAAAAGAGACATCAACGATGGGTGCTGAAGCGGTTAACGCCTTGGTGTAGAGCTCTGGTAGACGGTGTAGTGTCTGTGGGCCAATGACGATGTCAACCAGATCACTGCGTTGTGTGATTGCCTCGCCTTCCTGGCTGGCAACACAACCGGCGACAACGATTACAAGCTCGGGACGTTGTTGTTTGAGCTGCTTGTATTTACCCAAATCAGAAAAAACTTTTTCGGCTGCTTTTTCGCGGATTGAACACGTATTGAAAATGATACAGCTAGCGTCTTCGGCGACATCCGTCTTAGACATCTGATGGGACTGAGCCAACAACTTAACCATCTGGTCTGTGTCGTAGCTGTTCATTTGGCAACCATAGGTGACGGCGAATACTTTGGTCATAATTTATCTCATAGTCTACATGCTTTCATATTAGCTAATTGTCGCAGAAACACAAGAAAAAACTAGGGCAACCTCACCCAGATGCAGCCGCACTAGAAAAGTGCGTTAGCATCCACGGTCAACAAAAGCTGTACACCGGGCATCGTTGTCGCATAATAACGGCACTGTAGGGTGTCTTTAAAATTAAAGTATGTGTTGTACCAGATTAACAATAGGTCAGGCGAGTCAATTACGGCGATTAACTCATCGAGCTTCGAACACCAGTCAATGGTATTCCTCGTTTCCATTGGCAACTCCAGTATCATCTCTAAGTACTGCGTTTGTTGGACAGTCAATACATTGGCATTAAGCTGACAGCCAGTCACTGGGACTGACTGAATCGAACTGATATCAGGACAGAGTGCATGTATCGGCGCTGTGAGTAATAGCAGAAAACTAATCAGTATCTTGTGTTGCATGCAGTTGATGGGGAGCTGAATCTTTAATTTGAAGGGATAGCATCGAGCCGATGATCAAAAATGCTGGTATGATCAATAGCGCATTTTGAAATCCAGCCTCTGAGAAAATTTTGATTTCATTGATAATCGTCCCATCCCAGTAGAGGTCTAGGATATAACCGATCAATGGCTGCATGAACCCTGACAGCATGCAGAGCATATTGGTGCAACAGATAGCTGTGGCAGTGTGCTTTGGTGAGACAGCCTCCGCTGACAAAGAAAATATTAACACCTGGCAACCCAGAAAAAACCCAGTTAATATGAGCAATATCTGGACGTGTAGGTGTGTTTTGAATGAAAAGTATACCAGCGCTGTGAACGTAATCGAGGCAAGTATACCGCCGAGTGACATGACAACGGTTTTACTGGCGTATCGGCAGACGCGATCAACTGACAAGCAACCGATCATCCAGCCATAGTATATGTAAGTCGAAGCATCGGCTGCTGCATTGGGCTCAAGGACATGAACTTGCTCGAAATAAGAAATGGCCCAGACACTGGCAAATGTGTTAATCGGCATCAAGTAGCACATCCCAACCAGGCCAGAGAGAATGACTGATTTGCGTGTCAAAACATGCTGGGTATCGATCATTATATCTTGGATGGTACTTGTTGTTTTTTGTGACGAGTGTTCACTGTAGAAAAAGTTCCAAGTGATGAACGACAAAACAGCGCAGATAACAATTGAAAAAGAGCTCATGATCACGTGGCCAAAATAGTGTAAACCTCGGTAGAGGATTGTCTGGCCAGCGATCGCACCAGAAACACCGATACAGGTTGCAAATCCAGCGATCAAGGTGACTTTTTTGGGGAAAATGTCAGAAGCAACTTTCATCACGGTTGGAAAAGCAAAGGCCGAGCCAATGCCCATGAGTATAAAAGCGATAATAACCACATAGAAGTGATCGCTGTAGGCGACAAGGAGCATCCCCAATGTGATTAATAGGCAGGACACTAGTATGGATATTTTGGGACCAAAGTGGTCGATGAGTGGGCCTGCAAAAAGCTGCATCGGTGTGTAGGACCAGTAACTGCATGATGAGAATATCCCAAATTGCATCATATTAATGCCAAACATTTGAGTCATGTAATCCTTTAATGCTGCGGGGGACACACGAATGACGTAAACCAGCGCATAGAGTATAATTGGAACGAGAACGGCCATGATTTTCATGGGCGTGGACAGTGAGTCATGACGATGCTGCATACTAGTTATCTAAGTATTGTTTGATCAACTGGTTGGTCAGGGCCGGGTTGGCTTTACCCTGAGATGCTTTCATGACTTGGCCAACAAAATAACCAAACAACTGGACTTTACCAGATCGGTAAGCGGTGATTTGTTTATCGGATTGCTGCATGACATTTAGGATTAACTGATTGATTTGATCTGGATCGGTAATCTGAGCCAAGCCTCTTTCTTCGACGAGTAATGATGGTTGCTGTTGCGTTTGCCACATATCACTCAGCAGCGATTTTGCAATCTTACCATTAATCACTTGGCTGTGTATTAAGTCCATTAATTCGGTAAATGCATCTTGGCTAATGGGTATCTCTCGGAAACTCACTTGATGCTTATTTGTTAGTGCCAATAGCTCAACGATGATCCAATTGGCAATTTGCTTGACTTCTAGTTGAGTCTGACTGGCAACTTGATCAAAAAAACGAGCAACATCGATATCGTGACTGAGAATCTTAGCGTCGTACTCGGAGAGTTGGTGCTGGTCTTGATAACGCCGCTGCTTATCCCACGGCAATTCTGGCATTGTCTCTCTGACGGCGTTGATATCCTCCTCTGTAATCATTAATACTGGCAAATCAGGGTCAG
>DLBP01000087.1 GCA_002480165.1 Proteobacteria bacterium UBA7821
AGACAACATCCACCATGTGCCAATACCAAGCAACGGCCTCAAAAGCAAAGTGATCATGGGCTCTAAAGTGCTGGTACAATATTCTAAATAAAATCACTGTTAGCATAATGGTACCAAGCGTCACATGCAAACCATGAAACCCCGTCATGAAATAAAATATATTGCCGTAAATGCCCGCATCCAACCTCAATCCCATGTGGTGGTATGCCTCATAATACTCAACAACTTGACAGCATAAAAACACTATGCCCAGCACGATGGTCAAAAACTGCCAAAATGCCGCATGGTAATGTTTTCCTTTAACCAATTCCCAGTGCGCAACGGTAATGGTTACGCCACTGAGTAATAATAATAGCGTATTCAATGCAGGCAAGCCCCAAGCTGCCATCGCCATTTCTGGCGCGACAAATTGTGATGGATCGGGTGTTGTTAACAGTGGCCATTGGCCAGAAAAATGCGGCCATAGGACAAAATGTGTCGAGATACTTGCCTGATAATCACCACTTAAATATGGAATACTCCAAATGCGCACGTAATATAACACACCAAATAATGCTGCAAAAAACATCACTTCTGTGAAAATAAACCAAAGCATACCAAGCCTGAACGATTTTTCCATCACTGGATCGTCCTTAATGTATAATCTGTTTTCAATGATAACATGTCTGATCCAGCCAATAATCATATACACCAACAGCAGTATACCAGCAGCTGATAGCCAGCGCCCCAAACTGCCATCTTGTAAGTGATTAACAAAGCCAACCGCCATCAAAAATAATGCAATAGAGCCGACAATGGGCCACATCGATGGCGGTACTTGATATTTATCTGACATTAATCTAACCCCACCCCATGATTCTTTTTGGATCGAATCTCATACCAAGCATCACTTGATCCAAAATGACCGACACCCTCTGTGTTAAATAATGTAAACTGTAACGCCAGAGTTCCAATTGATTTGGGAATTTGATCCGATAGAATAAACGACGCTTCAAACAGCTTCTCCTCACCAGGCTCGAGCTCAAACAGCTCGGCAGCATGGTCAGTCCGATGCAGGTAGTGCCCCACATCCGATGGGACTAGACTGAGAACACTCCGCAGAACTAAAGCCTGATCTGTTGTATTCTTGACTGGATAACTTAAATCAAACGCTTGCCCAGGATTCACAAGAAGCTGCTGGTTTTTATTCGACACAGTTACTGGCGCCAATAAATTAACATGGGCAAACGCTTGAAGTTTAACGGTTCGACTCGCATCGATTGCTCCGACTGACCAATGTGCGTGATCGTGCTTAACCATTTTACCATTGAAACCAAAGGCACTACACGCTGTGTGAAATAAGGGAACTTGCGCATAAGCAAACATCAAGACAAGCACCACCCATAAAAAGGACATGATGCCGAAGGTTAATCGTTTACTCGACAGTCGATTGGCTTGCTTTTGCTGGTAAACAGTCCATAACCAATGCAAGACCTCTAAGCTAAACAATACCACACTACCAATAAACAAACCCAAACCGTCTGGGTGATCATGGGCCCACAATAACACAGAGATACAAACAAGCAGACTTGTAACGGTTAGTAATGGCGCATGATTATCTTGTATGGTGTTGATCATTGGTAGGTCTTTCCAACCACTTTGGGAGGATCCATGAAACTGTGATAAGGAGGTGGCGAACTAATGGTCCACTCCAGCCCCTTTGCCCCATCCCAAACTTGTCCACTCACATTCTTTGGCCGCCACAATCCCTGAATCAATAAAAACCCAAATAAAAGCTGAGCTAACCCAAAGACCAGACTCCCAAATGATGCGATTAGATTGAACTCGGCAAATTCAAGTGGAAAATCGGGTATTCGCCTTGGCATACCTGCTAAGCCAACAAATAGCATCGGCATAAAAGTAAAATTAGCCGCTATGGTTGTAACCCAAAAGTGCCAATTGGCCAGTTTCATGCTGTACATACGTCCCGTCCATTTTGGATACCAGTAATACACACCCGAAACCAGAGCATAGTAGACCCCGGTTACAATCACATAGTGAAAATGGCCGACGACAAAATAACTGTCATGATATTGGTAGTCGGCAGGCACAACCGATAACATAATTCCCGAAAGCCCACCAAATGTAAACATTAACACAAAGGCAATAGCAAATAACATCGCCGGTTCAAAGCTAATCGACCCTCGATGCATGGTAGCAACCCAATTAAACACTTTAATACCCGTTGGTACTGCGATAATCATGGTTGTGTACATAAAAAAGAGCTGTGTTACCAACAACACCCCCGTTGTGAACATGTGGTGGACCCATACAATGAAAGACAACAGCGCAATAGCAATGATTGCATAGACCATACAATTCGCACCGAATAAAGCTTTTCGACTAAATGTGGGTATGATTTCTGAGATAATACCAAAGGCTGGCATAGCCAGAACATACACCTCAGGATGGCCAAAAAACCAGAACAAGTGCTGAAATAAAACAGGATCACCACCACCGGCTGCTGAAAAAAAACTGGTGCCAAAATGTCTATCTGTGAGTACCATTGTGACCGTGGCCGCTAAAATAGGCATGATCGCCAAAATCAAAAACGAGGTAACAAACCACCCCCAAACAAAAATGGGCATATTCATTAAAGTCATACCGGGCGCTCTTAAATTCAGTATGGTCGCGATAATATTAATGGAGCCAATGATAGAAGAGATACCCAACAAATGAATAGCCAGTATCATCGCATCTGTTCCAGGTGGGCCATATGTTGTCGACAACGGTGCGTAAAAGGTCCAGCCAAAATCGGGTGGTGGACCACCCACAACGAAAGAACTTAACAATAAAGTAATGGCAAATGGTAATAGCCAAAAGCTCCAGTTATTCAATCGCGGAAAAGCTAAGTCTGACGCACCAATCATTAAAGGAATTTGCCAGTTGGCAAAGCCTGTCAATGCGGGCATAATTGCCCCAAATATCATCACGAGACCATGTGCTGTTACCAATTGATTGTAAAACAAGGGTTGCATGATCTGCTCACCAGGCATTGACAACTCAATTCTCATTAAAAGAGCCATACCACCCGCTAATAAAAACATGGAGAAACTAAACCATAGATACAGCGTTCCTATGTCCTTGTGATTGGTTGTCATCACCCACCGCATCAACCTAGCAGATCGTGTTTTCTGTACTGCATCCATATGATTACTCCTAACGCCTTGCATCGGCTACTGTCTCGGCCGAAATTAACTGCCCCTCACTGTTGTTCCAGCTGTTGGACACATAATAAACCACATCGGCAATCTCCTGATCAGACAAAACATCCTCAAATGCAGGCATCGCCTTGCCCTTTATACTGTATAGGACAATAGAAATCAGCTCGTCTTCCGACCATTTTTGTGTGATATCAACCAACGTAGGACAAGCACCACCAGCTCCATTAAGCCCATGACATAAGGCACAGTGTTTCTCGAATACTTGTTTGCCACGAGCGATGATACTATCGTGATCCATTTTGATAACTGCTGGTTCTGGTGGTACAAAATTAATCACAGGCGCATTCGGGTCACTCGAAACATAAGCCTCACCTTTCTGCTCGGCAAGCCATTGTAAATACCCCTCTTGCGACCGAGCTTCAACAACAATCGGCATGTAACCATGCTTCATACCACACAATTCTTGACAAGCCCCCCGATACGTTCCTGGTTTTTCAATATAGACCCAAGCTTCATTGATATAACCCGGAATGGCATCTCGCTTGAGTCCTAGGTCGGGAACAGCAAAAGAGTGCTGCACGTCATCAGAAGTGACTAGGAATCGTATTTTTTTGTTAATTGGCACAACAACTGGGTGATCGACCTCACGCAGGTAGTGGTCACCTTTAGGCTCTAACCCTTTTATCTGAGCCAAGGGCGTTGATAGATCACTAAAAAACTCAATTCCCTCATCTAGATATTCGTATTTCCAATTCCACTGTCGACCGATGACTTTTATGTTCATGTCTGGATCAGATGTGTCAACAATATTGATTAATACCAGCGTTGATGGAACCGCAATGGTTATTAATAAGAGAAATGGGATGACTGTCCATATGATCTCGACTTTCAAATTGCCTTTAATCGAGCTGGCCTTGGCACCTTGACTGTGACGATAATTGACCAAGCAATAAATCGTCATGACGCTGACACCAATGAGGATAAATAAGCAGATGTAAAACACGAGCATGTGCAATTCGTAAATCTCGTGACTGACCGGGGTCACTCCCGGAGTCATGTTATAGGCAGGGAATTGCCATGCCAACAGCGGTGATACAAGTAGGATAAGCAGTGACAGCTGCATGATCACCATAAATCAAAATTCCCGTTTACACCAGCTTCCATTAGAATGTATTTGACTGCCGCCATGATGTCTGCATCATCACACTGCAAACAGGCCCCACGCTTAGCAGCGCAGTCGGTTACACGGCGTTTGTAATAGTCAGGCTGAACGACAGCGAGTGTCAGCCCTAAAAACCCTCTCTCTTTCAAGCGCGTACTCCATTGATCGGTCTCTGTAATAACTGGCGCGTTTAGTTTACCACTGTCATGGCAAACACTACAAGTGTCTTGGTAAATTTCTTGGCCATCTTTTGCTGTCATGGCAATCGGTGGCGGCCCCATCTCACGAGCAGCAACGGTGACTAAAGCACCCAGCATGTAATCAACCATTGCTGCTATCTCTTGCTCTGTACAATCATAACACCCTCCCATGGCTGGCATATTACCATAGCCATGGATGGCACTGTGAACTAAACCATCTCTTTTGCGGGCATCCAACCGGCTTTGCCACTGTTCTCGAACAGCAAATTTGGGTGCCCCACCTGCTCCCATATCGTGACATACCGCACAGTACTGTTGGTATTGCTGCTTTGCTTTTTGCTCGCCTGTGGCTTGTGCTAATGATTGTTTATTTTGATCTAAATCATCATCAATGGTTGATTTGATATAAACAGCGATCGCCTCGAGATCGGCACGGTCGACATACTGAAGGCTATCATGATTGACCTCCTTCATGGGCCCATGTATGGCTCCACCCGATGGACGTTCATCATACATAAACACTCTCACAACCTGATCGACTGTCACTTTTTTTAAGTTGGTTCCTGTTATGTTCGGGGCATACCAGCCATCGATTGTATTGCCCGTGTAGGCTTTAGACTCCATCCAGCTTCCAAACATATTCGTCGGAGTATGGCACATCCCACAGTGGGATAACCCTTCAACCAAATAAGCGCCTCTGTTCCACTGGGGTGTCTGGGTAAGATCAGGCTCAAATGTGTTTGATCTAAAAAATAATAGTTTCCAAAATGTTTGTAAAAAGCGCCAGGAAAAAGGAAACATTAAATCGTGTGACTGATTCGCCTGATTAACCGCAGGCACATGATCCATATATGCTTTGATTTTTAAGATGTCATCATCGGTGACTTTAGAATAAAACACATATGGAAATGCTGGAAATAAATGTTCTCCATGCTGACCAATGCCCTGTTTGAAAGCCCTTAGAAAGTCCTCATCGGACCACGTACCAATCCCTGTTTCTCGATCTGGGGTAATGTTTGGACCATAAAAAGTGCCCACTGCTAGCTCGTAGCCAAATACATTCAGTACCGGCTTGATCTCTTTACCACCAGCAAAGGGCTGGCCGCCTTCTGACGTGTGGCATGCGATACAGTCTCCCAATTTAACCAAATATTCACCCTGACGTATGACCGCCACATCGTCGTCCTCTGATAGGATAATATCCGGATAAACAGCAAAATGCTCAACGAGGGAGTCACTCAGATCATCAGCTGAAGCCACCATAAAAAAAAGCAAAAATAAACTTGACCGAACTAACAACATTGTGAGATACATTACAATAACATTACATGATAACTGATACTCAGGCTACAAATCAAGGGGATTGATGACGGTTAAGCAGACAATAATTGTTGCCAAAAGCAGCCAATCTGTGATAGGCCACCAAGGAAAAATCCCCTGGCACATGCCTGGTGACTTAACATATTTCAAGCAAGTAACCATGGGAAAACCAATGATTATGGGACACAAGACATGGTTGAGCTTGGGCAAGCCTCTCCCAGGTAGACAACACATAGTCCTATCCAGGCAATGTCATCACCATGACCATCCAGACGTTACCTTTGTTTCTTCTTATCAAGCAGCGATAGACCTAGTGAACTCATTTGAAGAAGTCATGATCATTGGTGGTCAACAGGTTTACCAGCTGGCTCTAGAGCAAGCAAGTAGGCTTCACTTAACAGAAATTCATGGTGATTTTCCTGGCGATACTTATTTCCCACACTGGCAGGAGAAGGAGTGGAAACTGACGTCGAAAACACGAGTAGAAAAAGACGCAAGCAACCCGTGTGACCGAACACATTTTCTCTACCAGCGAATCGAGTCGACATCACATGAGTAACTCCTATCTAGTCATCGTGGAATCACCTGCCAAATGTAAGACAATTGGGCAAATAATGGGCCCGAATTATACGATACTTGCCTCTTTTGGCCACGTCAGAGATGTGCTGAAGAAAAACAGTGGCATCATTCCAGAAGACAATTTCAAAATACAATACTGCTGGGTTGAAAAAAACCAAAAGCACATCCAAAAAATCATCTCCACAGCCAAACAGGTTGACACCATCTACTTGGCAACTGACCCGGACCGAGAAGGTGAGGCCATCGCTTGGCACATCGCAGAAATCTTGAAAGAAAAGAACATAAAAAAAACGACAAAGCGGGTCGTTTTTCACCAAATCACCAAACAATCGATTCGCTCAGCATTTGACCAACCAAGAGATATCAGCATGCCTCTCGTGGATGCGCAACAAGCCCGACGAGCGCTAGACTTCCTAGTTGGCTTTAATTTATCACCGGTCTTGTGGAAAAAAATCCGAGCAGGCTTATCAGCAGGACGAGTACAGAGCCCTGCTCTACGACTGATTTCTGACCGAGAGCATGAAATCAAGTCATTCATCAAGAAGGAGTATTGGTCAATTAGTGCTAAAAATATGATTGACACCCATGAATTTGATGCCAAACTAACTCACCTCGATGGCAATAAGCTCGAACAATTTAGTATCACCAACCAAGCAGATGCTGAGCAGGCCACAGAAGCCATCACCCAATCAGCCAATGGTCAGTTAACCGTAGAATCAGTCACACAAAAATCCAAAAAAAGACAACCCGCTCCTCCTTTCATCACATCAACCCTTCAGCAAGACGCCTCGAGGAAGCTTGGCTATTCAGCGAGCAGGACCATGTCTCTTGCCCAAAAATTATATGAAGGGCTTGACTTAGGCGACGGTCAAGTTGGTCTAATTACCTACATGAGAACCGATTCGATTCACTTGGCCTCCGAGGCCATTTCTGATATCAGGCAGTATGTCGGCGATCATTATGGCAGCGACTACGTCCCCAAATCAATCGTTAAACACAAATCCAAATCTAAAAATGCCCAGGAGGCTCATGAGGCCATACGCCCCACATCAGTCATGAGGTTACCCAGCATTGTCGATAAGAAAATACCCAGCGATCTAGCTAGACTGTATCGACTGATCTGGGAACGCGCGGTTGCTTCACAAATGATACACGCAACGATCGCAACCACTAGCATTGACCTAGTGGCACCGAATGCACAGTTTCGAGCCACTGGCTCTGTCATCAAGCATCCTGGTTTTCTCAAAGTCTATGAAGAAAGCCAAGATAAAAAATCACAGGACAAATCCAATCCGATTCTTCCATCAATGCACCAGGGAGACTCAGTTTCACTGAAATCAGTCCAGCCCAAGCAACATTTCACTGAACCACCACCACGCTACACTGAGGCAAGCCTGATTAAAACATTGGAAGAGTACGGCATTGGCCGACCATCGACCTATGCTTCAATCCTATCGGTAATCACAAAACGAGAATACGCCTTATTAGAAAAAAAACGCTTTCACTTAACCGACCTCGGTGATATTGTCACGCAATTTCTAACCAAGTACTTTGAACGTTATGTCGACTACACGTTCACAGCCAATTTAGAAGATGAGCTCGATTCAATTGCTCGTAACGAAAATGAATGGATCCCTGCGCTCTCTGCTTTTTGGACACCATTCAAGCAATCGGTCAACTCAATTAGTGAACATGTCACCAAGCAGGAAGTCACACAGGAAGATATTAACGAAAAGTGCCCCGAGTGTAAAACAGGTGATTTGTCGAAACGCCTTGGCCGTCGTGGGAAATTCATTGGCTGCTCAAACTATCCCGAATGCAAATACACTCGACCGGTTGATGGTGAAGAAGATACAGTCAATCAACCATCAGAAGAAGTGGGCCGTGATTGCCCAAAATGTAATGAACCACTCGTCTATAAGGTTGGACGTTATGGCAAATTTATTGGCTGCTCAGCCTACCCAACTTGTAAACACATTGAGCCGCTCAACAAACCAGTGGATACTCAGGTAACCTGTCCCAAGTGCACAAAAACCACACTCTTCGAGAAAAAGTCAAGGCGAGGAAAAATATTCTATTCTTGTGGCAGTTACCCAAAGTGTGATTATGCTATCTGGGACATGCCGATCAGCCAAAAGTGTCCAAAATGCAATTGGCCAATCATGACGATCAAGACCACAAAAAAAGAAGGGAAAAGAACCATCTGTCCCGAATGTAAATATGTTGATGGCGACCCGATTGAATAACGCTTAAGCAACTTAAACTTAGCTTGACAGCACCTTACCAGCCTGATCTCTTTTGTGGAGATATTCTGGCAGAACATCGTCTTTAATCGATTGGATGATGCTAGATCTATCGACAGAGGGCGCAACAAAATGCGTCGACATTGCTTTCCGTAGAGAACCGACTAAATCGCTTTGAAAAAAAGTATTTCCCTCGTGGCGGGTTGGATTAATAAAGAGTAGAAACTTGGTCATCACGGTGGCTAAAGATGCCTTATATTGTTCATCATCGTATATTTCGGCAACAGACTTAAATAGATTCTCAATCACCTGGTCATGCGTCAAATCGGGCTCTTCTACCGGTTGGTAGTGCTCAAGCAATGTGACGATACTCTCCTGCCTATTAGCAGAACCTTTCATTGCATCACGGCAAATTTGTTTATATAGCGCTGAAGACGACACAGCCATATCCTCTAATAAAACAGATATATTAGCAGATAGTTGACTACCAGACAAATACAATTAGCAGCTAATGCTGATTGATCAATCAAGTGACACGTGCACTCAGAGGTTTACAGTCTGGAGAATACAACATCATTTAATTCTTTTTGTATCGCTTCATTCATAACTTATCTAGTCAAATTGTTTCTCTGTACTGGCAAAGAGAAAGTAAAAGATCCCCCCAAAAAAAGAAACTCCAGCAACGACATAAAATACCATATCCCATGAATGAGTTGTATCAAGAATTATGCCTGTTAAAACCCCTCCAACCAAACCAGGTAAAGCCGCCACCATATTTGTGATGCCCATTAATCGCCCTGTATGTTTCGGACCTATATCGGCATGATTCACGATAAAACCTCCTGCACTAAAACCACCAAAAACGTTTCCTAAACACATGACTGTTATAATACCTGTGACAGTCTCTAGTTCGGGAATAATACATAGACAGACACCACTTCCTCCAAAGGCAATTGAATTAAAAAGCTTTCTCACAGTCAACAGGTTCATGCCTTTATTGGTTAAGTAATCTGCAAAATAACCGCAAGTATTTACAAACAAAAAAAAGGCAATGTGCGGCAGCATTGCAAGCACCCCTACTGTAGCCATTGGAATCCCAAGGCCATCTTTGATAAACATTGGCAACCAAGACAGAAACACGAATAAACTGTAGTTGCTACAAAAATGTGCAACTGTTATAGCCCATAAAGGAAGGTTTGATATGAGCTTAGAAAAAGGAAGTGTGTCAGCTTTTTCAGATGCTGGAGCGTTATTGAGAATAAAATCCAACTCTTCAGGAGAAATATTGTTATCTTCCTTTGGTGTTGACTGAAGGATATTTTCCCAAAAAACATACCAAATAAACCCCAAACCTCCATAAAGATAGAAGGCCCATTGCCAACCTAAGTTTAAGATAATTATTGGCGTTACCACCAAACCAAATATAGTCCCTATTGGAATAGCACTGTTGGTTATGGCGACGGACCTAGCTCTCTCGCTAAATGGTATCCATCTTGCATATAAACTATGCCATGCAGGAAAGGTAATACCTTCACCCAAGCCCATTCCTATTCTGGCTATGATTAACGCTATAAAACCGCCAAAGAAAGCCCAAGGAGTGATCAGGGTAAACAGAGACCAAACAAGCAAGCCAACTCCAAGAACTATTTTTGCGCCCATTCTGTCGGAGAGAACACCTCCATATATTTGCGTCAGCATGTAACCAATATAAAAGCTGCCTAAAACAATTCCTTTGTGTGTTTCTGACCATCCCGCCTCTTCACTCATGGGAATAATCGCTAAGGAGATTACCACTCTATCTAGATAACAAATAAACACTGCCGCAACCGTTAAAACAATGACTTTGAATCTTTGATACATTGACCCATCCCCCCTGATATTTCTAACAAGATACCTCGTAATGCGATTAATTAAAAATTTTTTTTGTCAATTCGTTATGATTGTTACTTATGATAGAGAGTAGCCTTGGAAAGAGCAGATGGTGCAGAAGTTGATAGCCCCCACGCTCCAATAGGAGGGAAAATAAATAACAATCTCAATGGTGGATCTAATACAAACTGTCATCACAGTTGAATCCAAGGAAGAAGAAAAGTGGTCGTTGACGAGTAAGACTTAATCAGACTGCTGCGAAATTCTGAATGAACAACAAGCTGTCACATGAACACAGGGCATACGATCTAACTGGCCTAGACGCTAGATTGCCCACTCACCACAGCGAGTGATGCCATCCATAATCAGCTCAAGTTACTATGGAAGCAAACTATAAACCTGATCAAATAATCAATAAATATTTGACAAAATAAAAACAAGAAGCTAAATTGATATCGTTAATCAAAATTGGAGATAAATACACATGAAAGCAATTCGCACTTTAACCCCTCTGTTACTCCTGACAAACATCTGGGCATTCACGGGTACCACCACACTGAATATCAACAACCCAACTGACGACATGTGGGTCGGTGAATTTTGTATGAAGAATACATTAGGTGTATTCCAATGCACTTCCTTCACATTAGACTCAAATTCCCGTAAAACAGCCAGTCTGACACTCGAAAAATCCGAAACTAAGCGAGACATGGCTACAGTTGATCTCGAAAATATATACAAGATTAAAGGCTGGAGAAGCACGAACGACCTATCTTTCCCGGGCATACAGCACATTAAGAATATAAGCTGTGATGTTGTTCGATATAAATACGCGTTGGACTGTAAAATTAGTTAAGATATAGGCAGACACGTCATGCTACTATTGGGCATTTCGTGTCTGTTTTTAGTTTCCCGTTCTCTACACGACACTAAACCGATAATAGAAAAGACAAAATCACAAAAAAAACTTGACATTCCCTCTTGACCACGTTAAGATATAGCCAATTAGATGAACAACTCAGGAACCAATATGAAAAAACTACTACTCTTAACTACGCTTATTTTCTCTCTAACATCGCACGCTTTTATTGATTATGAGTCACGTGTTGATTTTTCGATTGAGAACAATACAGCCGTCTTCTGGCTTGGTGAAATCACAACACCATTAGTCACTGCTTCAAAGTTAACTAACAGTAACTACAAAACTTCAATCTTTATCGTCGAGCCTTTCACCAAATTCAGCAGCTACATTTGGATGCCAAGAAATCTTCTGAGTTACACAAAAGATGTGATGGAAATTGATTTAACCAATAGTATTAATTCATACGACACGCTCAACTGGGCAAGCTACAAAGAACTGAAACACCCAGGGATACGTAACCTAACATCAGTCAGCTGTCAAGTCTATCCTGGTGACTTCGATGATCTAAGCTGCACCCCTCAATAAATCAGTAACAATTAGCCAGATAGCCGACTGTGTTATCTGGCTAATTCTGTTGATATCCCACCCTAAATGACCGCTTAACTCCAAACAACTGACTCTAACGAGTTGAGATATCTATTAGAAAAATACTGGATTTTATCGTTAATTTCCCCTAGAATCAACAGTAGTTTAAATCGATAACCCAATATGCTTGATATCCGCTTAGTTACCAACCAAACTGACTTGATTGACCAATCAATCAAAGCACGTGGACTGGATGTGTCTACCACACCAACAATCGAATGCTACCAAACATTCGTTAACCAAAAAAAACAATTGGATGAACTAAGAGAAAAGTCAAATCGAATCGCAAAAAGCATACCCTCATGTCCGCAGGACCAGAAAAGCGAACTGATCCAATTAGGCAAAGAAACGAAGCAAGCCATCTTACTGTTAGAAAAGTCCGTTCAAGAACTGAGCACACAATACCTGGATCTAGCTTATCAACTCCCCAACATGCTTGCCCCAAATACACCAACTGGCTACGATGATGCAGACAACCTAGTTATCAAGACAGTCGGACAGCCAGCCACCTTTGATTTTAAGGTCAAAGATCACTTAGAACTCAGCAAAATTCACGATTTGATTGATTTTGAAACCGCAGCAAACATCACTGGAAGTAAATTCTACCTACTGAAGAACCAAGCGGTCATACTTGACATGGCCCTACAACGATTTGCTATTGATCACGCAATTCAAGCAGGATTTGTGCCAATTGTTACTCCGGATTTAGCCAAAAACACGGTCTTGACCTCAGCTGGGTTTAACCCACGTGGTAATGAGTCCAATATCTACCAACTCAAAGACCACGACCTAAGCTTAATTGCAACCGCAGAAATACCACTAGGTGGTATTCATGCCAACCAAATTCTTAAAGAAGACAAGCTACCCATACGCTATGTTGGTGTCAGCCATTGTTTTAGAACAGAAGCTGGCGCTGCTGGACAATCCAGTAAAGGGCTTTATCGAGTCCATCAGTTTAGTAAAGTAGAACTCTATGTTTTTTGCCACCCAGATGACAGCGAACAACAACACGAATCGATTCTTGAATTGGAAGAAAGCCTTTATCAAGCACTCGAGCTACCGTATCGTGTCATGCGTATCTGCGCAGGCGATCTGGGTGCTCCTGCTTATAAAAAGTACGACATCGAAGCCTGGATGCCCGGAAAAGGACCACAAGGTGATTGGGGGGAAGTCACGTCGGCTAGCAACTGTACCGACTTTCAAGCAAGAAGACTGCAGTGTCGTTTCAAAAACAAATTAGGAAAGAACGCTTTTGTACACACCCTCAATGGTACAGCCGTTGCTACTTCCAGAACAATACTTGCACTCCTGGAAAATGGCCAACAATCTGATGGCTCTATTGTACTGCCCAAAGCATTGCATGCTTACACGGGATTCAAATCTATCAAACAATAAAGGCTAAATCAAGGATTCTGATTATGTTACGTGAAATATCAACCCCCATTTTGATTGTGCTACAAACTCTGCTATTAGCGGCCTCTACTCCTGTCTTTGGCACAATTAATACCGAAATCCTGGCTATCGTCAATGATGAAATCGTCTCGAAGCAAGATTATTACCACATCCAACAACAACTTTGCTTACTACATGACATTCCCCTTCAAGACAATCAAACCATTGTTCCTGAACTATTACAACAAGCCATCGATTACAAACTCCGAATGCAATTGACGAGAAGCCGCCCCATCGAAGCGCAACACTATGAACGCGCCAACGATCACCTACACTCAATACAACAATCAAAATCACTATCCGATCGTCAATGGGATCAGTTAATTAATCAATGCCAACTCAACACTGCGGCAATACAAAACATCTTTGCACAGCATGAAGCTGAAATGGACTTCATCATCCAACACAACCAGCACCATTTTCGAATTCAAGATACCGATATCCAAGCTTGGGTTACTGATCACAGCCTCTTTCAAGTCTGGAGCTTTCACTCGGTAACACCTTTGTCCGCAGAAGAACATAGCCAAATCAAAGCCATCGTCGAGCAGTCCGATGACATGCCAGAGGTGAAACAACAGCTCAAAACAGTGAATGACCAGATCAAACTAATCGACTACCAGTATAAACAAATCAGACAACTGCCTTCTTTATTCGCCGAAGCCATTGCTTCATCAGGTCAAATCAAAGAACTCATGCCCAGTATCGAAGCACCCAATGGTTTTCATACACTTTACATCAACCATGTACGAGATATCCCACCAGATGCAGTCGCCATCCAAGCCATCGAACAGGATATACTTAACGATGTCATCAACAAAACCATGACCCAGTTGCGACAAGATGCTTACATAAAAATACCATCAGCATGAAGCATAAGCCAAAACTAGGGCAACATCTCCTAACGGATAAACGACTTCTTGAGCATTTGGTTGCACTGTGCCAAATCAATCCAAATAGTACACTCATCGAAATTGGACCAGGGAAAGGAGCGCTGACTCAGTTTTTAGTGCACCAATCACCTGATGTCCATCTCATTGAGCTTGACCAAGCTTTTTTCAATAACCTCCAGACGCGTTATGCGAACTGGTCGGTAAACATACACCACATAGATATTCTAAAATTTAATTGGTCAACCATACCCAGCGATAAACTTCACATCGTCGGCAACCTACCTTACTACATATCCAGCCCTATTTTACTCCAAATGATTGCATTGCGAGAACGCATTCATCAGCTTAACTTTATGCTACAACTTGAAGTAGCACAACGACTCGTTGCACAACCTGGAAATAAGAGCTATGGACGATTGAGTATTTTGATACAGACTTTTTTCACCTCAACAATACTCATGGAATTATCCGAAAATTTATTTACTCCCCCACCCAAAGTTCGCTCCGCTTTCATCGAGATGAGCCCAATCGAACCATTGCTACCAAACCAGGCAATAACCATGCTTGAAACAATCACACAACATGCTTTTGGCCAACGAAGAAAAAAAATAAGGAACGCTCTACAGCAACTACTGATAGATGAAGATTGGGAAAAACTGGCCATTGAAAACGATCAAAGAGCCGGTGACCTTAGCGTTGATGATTACCACAGAATATGCCGATACCTTCTTGAAAAACAGTCAAGTAATCGCATCTAAAATCTGAGGAATACCCAGCTTTAAAACAACATAATGGTTTTTAAAGGGTCGAACGGTTTGACTGTCACCATCACTCGATTTACCAACAGCCAGTTCAGCAGTCCAACAACAATCTCTATAAACCATATTCACCTCATAGCCATTGAAGCGATTACTAAACACTCGTTTTTCTACCATACCCGATAATTCCAGGTTCTGATTCACCTGAATCGATCCGCTCAAACCCAACAATCGCTTTTTAAATAACTCAGTACTACCATTCATTGGGTCATTTAACAGAGCATCGTACCAAAGTTGATAGTAGGTCGATAACGTTAAACGCTTGGCCACATAATCTAAACTAAACTGCTTATTAAACCATTGATGCTCGACTAGATGGTAACTCATGAGCGCCTTGGCAGATAAAGCTTGATTAAGTGCAACTGACACGCCAAATAACGTTGGGGACACGTGGTGATTTGCAAGCCAATCACCAGTACATGAGTCATTGAGACATAGCTTGTGGTATTTTAATGCAAAACGTTGCCCTATTCTAAGATTAGTGCCAGGTGTTAACAACCACTGCGCTTCAAAATTAACCTGATTCACATCCGCGACTCTATCCAGGCCCTCAAAACGATTATTATCATGCAGCGTTTCAAAGCTAAAATACTTAAGCGATGTATCAAAATTAGGCAAATCACTCTGCTGAATATACGGCGTGAACTGATATTCAGACTGGATAGATAGGTTATCTGACCAGGATGTCTGAAAGCCCACATTTAACTGGGGAATTAACCTAGTCTGACGATCGTGCTGACCATTCGTGTCAGTTGTATTATGTATTAAGTTAAGTGTATGCCTCGCATAAAAATCATCGAATTGCATTGAATTAGTTTGATGGTAATAAAAACGCCAGCCAACCGGGATATCATCGACTGATTGAACAATACCTGCTGACAACCCAAACTGAGTGATATACATCTCTATCAACCAATCATCACTCACACGGTGCTTAACCTGCATGTTGATAAATCGACTATACAATTTATCAATGTAATGACGATTTAAGGACAACAATTCCTGAAAACGCTGTGATTCAATAAACCAATGAGTCTTGTCGTAATCGCCGATTAAACGGATAAACTTTTCAATATAAAACGCCGAATCTGTTACCAATATGTCTTCATAGCCAGGTAAACTAGTTGGGTATAAATATCGCTTAAAATCCTCCAGAAAAAGAACATCTGACAGATTTCTCCATTGCATTTGCAATTTCCAATGATTATCTAAAACGCCATCGTAGTGAAACATGACATGATAGCGGTTATGTCCTTGCCGCTCTAACTGATTAATAATAGCACTCTCAATCGCTGAGGACTGATCATACTCCATATCCCTGATAGATGATTGAAACAGCCGGTCATTAGGTAACCACTGCGCTGAGAAAAATACTCGACCTTGCTCTAATAAAGCTCGATAGACAAGATCCAATCTAAACTGACGGTCTTGATAAAAATATGGCGTCCACAACATATCCTGATTAGGCATCCAGTTAAAATACACCGGCTGCCCATAAACAAATTGACTGTCTCCTTTGTAATGTAGTTGAATAATTGGCTTTAACAGTCCACTCTCTCGCTGTCGAGAGAAACTAATATAAGGAATTGACAGCACTGGTATACCACCCAAGTTGAGCACAGGCGAGATTAAATCAAGTGATTGATTGAGATCATGCCATATCGCTTGATTAGCCCGCAAAGACCATGCTATCGAATCGGGTTGACAACTGGTGACCTCAACATGATCAAATTGGGTCTGTTGTTGAGCGATCAGTGACTGCTCTGCTTTTCCCCAAAGCACAAAAGACTCATCGTCCTGCTCACCAAACCGAATAGAAAAAGCAGAGTCATCTAACTGTGTTGTCTTAGCGACTGTATCTAACACGGCTTTCCTTGACTGACAATGCAACCTTTTTGAATCAAAGACAACATGACCATCCAATAAGACGCCCTGTATCGATTGAGACGTGTCATAAGAGATACAACCTCTATCTGAAATTAAATGATAATCATCATTAAACAACTCCATAGACTCAGCCAAACCCAGATCAGGGGTCAACACCATATCATCGACCTGTAACTGCCAAGTTGGCAACTTACCAAAAGAATCAGATGTTATGACAGATTGGCGACACAGTCTGTTGTCATGACTGGCCGTCCAGTTTAAATACAGCTGGGCGGTTGCTAAATCTCTAATCTGTGGCGGTTCATCTGATTGATAAGGGCACTTCGAAACATCGGAAGCTAAAGGACTCATCAATAACCACAATAACACTAACACGTTTCATGTCCTTTAGCTGAAACAACGTAGACGTCAAAACGGCAACGATTGTGTTGTAGTTGGTATGTTGGCTGTTGATCATTGATGTAATGAGATCGTTTCGCTCGCTTGACAATCACTCGTTTAATTGCCAAATCTAAAATGGCACTAAAGTTGTCTTCTATCGACCGGCTGTCTTCTGCTAGAGCCCTTAAATAACAAGCGGTCTTTTGGACAGCACCCTTGGTTAAACCTGGTTCAAACATTGGATCAATATAAATAACATCAGGCTTTTGCCACTGAACAGGATATTGCGACACAATCTGATTTGCATCACCACAGAGAGAGACCCACTGCCCTGCTGTACCAACCTGCAGCATTTTATAATACACAAAAGCACTCAATATCTTAGATTTTTCCACACTGTAGACTTGGTAACCACTTTTGTATAAAACATAACTATCACGGCCAAACCCAGCGGTTAAATCTAAAACAAAACCCTTCTTACATCGACCAAACGATTGTAACAGAGAAAAATCTGAACGCCTAACGGGTTGATTAACAACCGGATATTTTGGGTAAAAAACCCGATTGGCATGAGCTGCCAAATAACCCAGTTGTTGTGTCGGGGACAAATACAATGCATCTCGCGTGATCACTCGATCAGCCATATGCTTATACGTTATGTCAAACTGGTTGGCAAAATCAATCAAATCATCAGCCGAAGAATCAACATCATCACCAATCAAAACATCCATCATAAAAACTGCAACCGTATATAGAAGTAATGATCTAACATCATCAGTGCAAATAGAGCAAATAAATACACAATAGAAAAACGAAATAGCTTCCAGCCAAGACGATTGTTATTTTCCACCATCAAGCGATAGGCCAATTGTAAAAAACGGATATTGAGTACCACTACTCCGACTAAATAAATCATACCCGACATCTGTGTCAAAAATGGCAACAGAGTTACAACAGCCTGAATAATACTATATAAAAGAATAAATTGTTTCGTTAGCTGATCGCCATAAACAACAGGTAACATAGGAACACCTCCTTCAGCGTATTCTTGTTGTTTGTATAAAGCCAAAGCCCAAAAATGTGGTGGAGTCCAAACAAAAATGATCAGCATCAACAACAATGCTCTTGGGTCTACATGGCCGGTAACAGCCACCCATCCCAGTAGTGGCGGTATGGCACCACTTAATCCACCAATGACAATATTCTGGGTTGTTGCGTACTTTAAATACCCCGTATAGAGTACGGCATAACCCAACATACCAGACACAGTTAACACCATAGTCAAAGTGTTAACAAAATAAAACAACACTGATGAACCGATGACTAATAAAACGATAGCAAAGACACGCGCTTCATTTGTTGTTACTTTACCAACAACTAAGGGCCTTTTACGGGTTCGAAACATTTTACCATCTAACTCTCTATCAACCAAATGATTGATCGCTGCACCACTCGCAGCACACAAACCAATACCGATCAATGCCACTAGCGACAATTGATCGACAGGTAACTGGTGAGTTGCCAAAAACATCCCCACCCAAGCAGTAAAAAGCATCAAGAGAACGACCTTAGGTTTTGTCAGCATAATCATGCTATGGATTTTGTCTAAATAGCCCATACCGATAACTCCCAACAACCCACAGTAACGATAATAACAATGCCCCTAAATTATGAAATATGGCAATGAATAACGGCAACCCACCCAATACATTCAGTATCCCCAGAGAAATTTGCACAACAATCAGCACCCACATAGCAACTATAATTAAGCATAGCTCTGACCCAGTCGACTGATACCATGACACGGTCACCCAAATTAGCTGAAGAACAACCAAACCGGCAAATACTCTATGAAGCATGTGAACAGCGACTCTGGCAGAAAAGTCCATATGGCCACCTTCATAATTCGTTCCTATCGGCAACCAGAAATCAAATGCCCCTAACCAATCGGCATCTAGGCTCATATAAGGCATACAGCTGGGAAAATTTTGACAGACGACAGACGCATAATTTGAACTGGTCCAACCGCCTAGTAGTATCTGCATACAGAGAGCTAGACCCAGAGCCATCATGGACATTCGCATACCAGGCTGGCAATGTGACATTAGTGATGAGCGGCTTAACATCATCCAGCAACACAAACCGGTTAATGACATACCGCCGAGCAAATGTAACATGACAACAATGGGGTGTAGTTTCCAGGTCACGGTCCACATACCCAATAGCGCCTGGAAACAAACGAGTGAAATTAGAAAAAAACGCAGATAATACTGTTTTTTTTCAAAAAAAGTGGCAACAAAAACGATTCCAAACGCGAATACACCCGCAATGTATCGATGATACATTTCAGGCCAAGCTTTGGAAAAATCAAACACAACCTGATAGAAATTCTCAGCTTGGCTAGCGTTTAATTGAGCGGATGCAAGAGACCAATAACCAAAACAAGTGGGCCAATCTGGACAGCCGAGCCCAGCGTCGACTAATCGAGTAAAGGCGCCAACGATCACCACAAAAACACCCCAACATGTTAATGACAGCCAATAGTAAAACATATCACCCAACCTTCAATAAATACATCAAATCAGAAAATATTGGGCCAACATCTAAATCAAATGGATGTTCGATTCCAATTTGACCATTAGGACTCACAATATAAACCACTGGATGTGTTTTTATCAGTTGATACGGGGTATTATCCAGTAACTTAAACACAGACTGTTGCGCATACCAGTTGGGTAAATGTTGGCTAGCGTCTACTGGATCAACCAACCAAACCAACTGTGTTCGTGGTCGTTTTGATCCCAACATGAGCCAGCGACGGTACAACTGCTCTAGTTGATGTTTGCTCTGATCGTTCAGCTGGTCTGGTGTAGCAAACACCAAAGACCAATGTTGACCATCAGCTAATTGATCGAACTGTGCTGGCTGGTCAACATAGTGGCCACCAAAGCGTGTCATCTGAGGAGATGATGATAAGTGTGTGTATACCCAACCCGTATACAACAACGGAAAAACCATCGAACCTAATAAACAAATCAAATAGAGTAATCGCGTATATGTCATCCTAACGAGCCCACCTCATACCGATCCAAACCACAATAGCTAATAAGAAAAACTGAACCGAATACGCATAATGCCGATGTGGTGATAATACATCATTGGCTTGATATTTAGCAAACGATATTGGGCTCTGTATAGACAGCTCTAGCATAAAATCTAAAAATGGCAGTGACCAAATCTGTTGTAGATCAGATACATTAATCGATTTAACCCAGATCATACCCTGTTGCTTGTGTGGCCTAAATCGGGCTGGATAGATTAAACCACCAGATGAGATTGGTACAAGTTGGCCCGTTAAGGTGATCTGACTGGGAACCTGAATCGACTCGTCGACTGTTGGAACTGATTCAGTAAAGCCACGATCTACCAACAACAGTTGATCAAGACCCAATGGCCTGAACACGGCATAGACTCGATATCGATTGGATTGGTCACCTTGACGGTAGGCCTGGATCACCGGCGTTGGCTCTAAATGACCCTCAATAACAATTGATCTCTGCTCATAGTCTGCTAACGAATCTTTATCGAGCTCTATCGCATTAAATGGACCTAAGTTGGCAGTTGTTCTGTGTTTTTTTTCTAAACCTCTCACTAATTCAAATAGCGAAAATAGTAAAAAAAACGTGATAAAAAACACACAGGCTATTTTGTGCCACTTAAGTAACATTCAACACAACTCAACAGGAAAAATACTTGTCTAGATCCTAACATAATTGGTGATTAATGCAAAGCGCTAGCTCCGATAAACACACTCAAGTGAAGCCAATTGTTGATTAATTTTATCTCTCAGAGTATCGATATCAACGGGTATGTGGTTGTTAAGAACATCGTGGCAGAAGTGCGTTCGCTTCAGTGACTCAAACACCGGCGCTGTGGATTCTGAAGAATGTTGTTGTTTCTCAATGAAATCAGCTACTTTTTTAAGCCTCATGATTTCATCGACAACCGCACCCCGATCATGCTGACTCCATTCGATGACTTGGGACAGACACTCTCTTTCGCAGCAAAATTTGTTGTATTTACCCACTAGTTCCGTTGCTTGCTGATCGGTTACGTGCTGGTGTTTATCTGCTAGACCGTTTTGAAGAATATCAACAACTTTTGTTAACTCTTTTTGGATGGCTTTAATGTGATCGGTCAAGCCAGATAAATTGGGGATGCCGACATTCAGGTCCTGCTTCAATTTTTCAAGCGAATCTTTTGTTTCGATATTCTGTTCTAATAACTTTAAGTCAGCGATGAGTGCCCTGATACTAACGCGAGAAATATCTGGCATATCACTGATTAGTGTATCAAGTAGCGATGAAAAACTTGTTCTAGCTTCGGTACTGACTGTGAATTGACTGAAATGCAGTTCAACCATATCACGGATCATTGCACGATCTTCAACAGTGAAGGCTGTCTCGCAGACAATCCCATATTCTCTTTGACTTTTTCTCGCCTGTTTGGCTTGTATGATTCTCATGCTAGTCGTGACGACGACAACCATGGACACACTAGTGATGGCTATCATTGAGATAGATAGCCACACAGGCCCTGATAGGATCAGTGACAACCCAGAAGCAATCAGAAAAAATATGGCTGAGGCAAAGGATACATCCCTAGACTCAATATGATTATTAATGTATTCGCTGTAAGCTGTGTGTCGGAGGTTGGTTAGATGGGATTTTATTTTGAAAAAAACACTATCGTTACTTGCGTCATGTGACAGGCAGTTGTTCTTTTTTATTTCAGATATTTTCATAATTAACCTTTGTTATGTTCTATTTCTATTATAACAAATTTTGAAGAATTTTTCCACAAAAAAACGCAGATTAGATCATACCCTGTTGATATTGACACAAGCACAAGATACTATGGGCAGATGAGTTACTTAATTATTTGTCTTGTTCTACTGATTTTACTGTCATTGGCCACCGGCCTATATCACCTGATTTTCTCTGGTGACGAACCTGAAAAACTGGTTAAATCCCTCGCTATTCGTATCTGCTTATCACTGTGTTTATTTCTAGTCTTATTGGCCACTCCGATCATTAGCCAAATGACCTTTGAAGCGGTTCATATCATGGCTGCCTGTTTATTTGCTCTATTGGCTGTCGTCTGTATTGTCGGTTATTACCAGCCAAATTATGCCTTTTATTTATCAATTGGCTACTTGGCTGCTCTGTCAATATCAGTTGTGACTATTGGCTATCGAATCACATGATTCACTTTAAGCCCTACCAGACTCTACTAATCATCTGTTTGCTAATCAGCTGCACGCCGACACCCGAGCAAGACTGGTCTAGCGACTACTTGAATATTAAAGGAAGCCTCCAGTGGACTGATACAAACGACCAGCCACAACAGCACAGTTTTTCATGGAAACAAACGGGGGATACCATTAAGCTAGTCATCCCCATGTATGGAGGCCTAGCTTACCAAGTCATTTACGCCAATAACGAGTATGCTTCTATGAGTGGTCTTTATAATCAGACATTTCAATCGCTCAGTGAGCTGTCAGGTTATTTTTTTGGGTCACCTTTGCCTCATCCTGATATACAGTTTTGGATTTTAGGTCAACTGCCACCTGACCATCAGGCCAACAATCTCACTTATCAAAATAATCACATTCAATCATTTTCACAAGCTGGTCTCACGATCACGTTTAGCGACTTTGACTACCGTTTTGAACCTGCTAGACCCAAACACATCCAAGTGACAACGACACAAGGAAATCTCGTCATTAAGGTGACTGAATGGTCAGACATCTAGGCTATCGTAACCTCGTGCCCCACCTTGTAAATAACAGACATTCGAATATCCCATTCTGGTGAGAACGGTAACGGCTGGTTGTGATATGCCGCCATCAGCACAACAAATCACAACTGGTGTGGAACGATCAAAAATGAAAGACTTGACAACTTGTATCAGACGGTTTCGCGTGACTGTCCAAGCGCCAGCAATTGAATTCCGCCCATTAGGCTCAACATCGATGACAATATAGTCATTCGTTGATGCCTGCTTCAAATCTCTAGCCGTAATAAACT
>DLBP01000052.1:0-539 GCA_002480165.1 Proteobacteria bacterium UBA7821
TGTTGTGATTTGTGATCCCAACCGTGAGGGTGAGCAGTTATTGAAGCATGATCAACTCAAATCATCCTATGCTAATTTAGCAAGGGTATCCATATTGCAGTTTACAAAAGGTTACAGTCCATTGGGCAGTCATGTTATGAATGAGGCAATGCAAGGTTTAGTTGAGGTCAAAGAGGAAAATGTCCAGAACAGTCAGGGTATGGGTATTTAGATCTAACAGATTTTCAGTGATTTTTGAGCACTTGGTGTTGCATGGTTTAGTGGTATTCGGTACGATAACCCTTTTATGAATAAAAGGGATAAGTTATGAAAAGAAAAGTTAATGGTAGTCATTTAGGGCTAATAGCACCTTCGTCAAAAAAACAGAAAACATTAGACCCTGTAACAGGAGAGCTTATACTACGTTTATTGAGTATACACTTCTAGGTAATACAAATCCTTGGGGTTATTTACATGATGGTGATCTGGTTGAGGAAAATTATAAAGGCTTGGTGAGTTTGACAGACTTTTTAGCCATTGATGATGATCAAATTGTTTCA
>DLBP01000052.1:854-3539 GCA_002480165.1 Proteobacteria bacterium UBA7821
CAAATTGTTTCAGATATGAGTCATAAAACATGTGTAACTAATGTGATTCAAGTTGCTGGTTTTTATGAAAAGCGTGTATATTGTTGGGGTTTGATGGGTTTAGAGCTTGGAGATATTTGGCATCAGGTGGTATGGATAGAAAGAGAGGATGATATTGTGATTTGTGATCCCAGCTGTGAGGGTGAGCGGTTATTGAAGCATGATTAACTCAAATCATCGTGTGCTAATTTAGCATAGCTAGGTCGATATGTCAGCATGAGTGGCAGCATCAGGAGGAGCATATACATGCCGGCTAGATACGGGCTGAGTGTTTGGTTGTTAGACCACGCCAGGGCCACACCACCCACCATGCCACCTGAAAAAATCCCAAGGTATTGAAATGTATAATACAAGCCTAGCAGTAAACCTCGCTGACTGTGTTGGCATTGGCTAGTCAATAAATTTGGCATGATCGCTTCTAGAATATTAAAGCCGGTAAAAAATATCGTCAGAGAAGTTAGTGGGTAGGAGTATGATGGCCAATAAAACAACCAATAGCCAACCATGGCTAAACCAATGCCAATAACATTGGTTTGTTGGAATTTAGCCTGTTGTCTATGCCAGAGTAAAACAGGCACAGCAAGAAGAAATGATGTCACTAGTGTGATTGTGTAGTGATAAGGGGTGCCTAGATGAGAGGCCTTAAGTGAGGCAGGGACGAAACAGAAATGACAAGCAAAGAGTTGATGTAGACAGAAGACTAAGTAGAAAAAAACCATGTGTTGTCTCGAGGCTAGTAGGGCTGTGATGGCTTGATACTGACTCGCCTGACCAGCTGCATGGCCTGATGGCGATGTGTATATCAAGCTTGATAAGAAGGTGATGAGAGAAAAAAGTGCTATCCAATTAACGAGGGTCGATAGGCTGTATGTTTCAACCACCCAGACGCTTGTGCCAAAGCTCGTGATAAAGCTGATGCCAATAAAAAGCCCAACAATGGCAAGCGCCAATGGACGCTCGTTGGTGGGTACCAGCTCCTGAAGCCAGGCAGTCACAACTGCGCCAATTGCACCGAGTCCTTGAAGAAGTCGACTAGCAATCAGGGTGTATATGTTGAGAGACAAGACTGGAATCAGACTGCCGATGAAGAAAACGAATAGTCCAATTTGAATGATTTTGATGCGACCGTAAACATCAGATAAATAGCCCATAATTAATTGCATGATCGCTTGAGTTAAGCCGTAGCAGCCAACGGCAAAACCAACCCATATCGCATGGGTGACCATTAATTCATCTTGATAAACTGTAATAATTGGCAGCATGCATAGCATGATGAATATGCGACTAGCCAGTAACGTTGAGCAGTGGAGCGTAACCCAAAGGTTCATGTTGGTAAATGCCGTCTCAAATGATTAATTATAACCTCATAATAATTCCCAGGCAAGACTCTTAACGAGTCGTTGTGTTGTTTTTTAATTTGTTGCATACTAGAATCAATGTTTTGTATGGACTTGAAAATGATGAAGTTAGTGCTTCGGGCAACTATAGCAAGCTGGTTTAGTCGGGCTTGTAGTCGTGCGATTGATAAAGTGCCCGATTCTTATCGAGTGGATCAGTCTAGGCATGGGATAAAGCGAAGCGACTTTTCAGAGTTCGCTCTCACAGTGGTCGATCAGTTAAATCATCACGGTTATGAAGCATATTTAGTGGGAGGAGCCATACGGGATCGATTGGCGAACATCCAGCCGGTTGATGAAGATATTGTGACTGAAGCAGATCCAGAAATGGTCGCTTATATTTTCAGTCGGATGTTAACCGGTTTTCGTGCTTACGTCATTGGTCGGAGACATCGCTTGGTTCATGTGACCAAAGACCAAGTAACCATTGAAGTGTCGAGTTTTGCCAACAAGGGTCGCAGTCGGTTTGCTAACTTCAATCGACTCAAACGGTTGGTGGCCTACACCTCACCGATTATAGCGGATGCACACCGACGTGACTTGACAATAAATGCATTGTATTTTTGTACAACATCAAACGATATTATTGATGTCCAGGGTGGCTTTGATGATGTGAATGATCGACTGCTGCGTGTGATTGGGGATTCGGTCACGCGGTTTAAAGAGGATCCTGTGAGAATACTTCGCATGTTGTCTTTAGTTGCCAAGCTGGACTTCTCGGTGTGTCAGGAGGCAAAAGCAGCCGTAGAACTCTGTGGGAATGAGATTGAGCAGGTGTCAAAAGAACGATTATTCCTAGAAATATGTAAATTGTTCTATCGAGGTAATGGCTTAAAGAATTATCATGCGCTACAGGAGTATCGGCTCTTTGATGTTATTTTTCCAAAGACTGCGTGCGAACCAGGTGGTTATGGTGATGCGTTTTGTCAACAAGCATTCTATAATGCTGATAGTCGTCACCAAAAGGGTTTGACACTGAGCCCTGTTTTTTTATTCGCCATTATCTTATGGTGCTCGTTTAAAAAACGAATGGGGGGCATGTATTACAAACATCGGCAGTTCGAAGCTCAATTAGACCATTGTCTTAAACAGGTGTGTTATATACAGAAGCAGCGTATTATGATGAGTCAAAAGTTAACTATTGGACTCAAGGATGTCTACAAGATGCAGTACGTGTTTAATGATAAGACCCAATTGAAGACAAGAAGACATGCTTCTCATCCTCGCTTTAGGGCGGCTATTGATTTTT
>DLBP01000042.1 GCA_002480165.1 Proteobacteria bacterium UBA7821
TGTTATTCAAGCAGATGGTGGTACTCGAACAGCTGCAATTACTGGAGCGGCAGTGGCATTAATTCAGGCGATTCGTACGATGCAGTATCAGAAGTTAATTAAGCATGATCCACTGCGTTATCTGCTCGCTGCTGTATCGGTTGGCTGGAGCGATGAGAAAGGAGCTCTGTTAGACTTGAATTATCAAGAAGACAGTACCATTGATACTGATATGAATGTGATTATGACAGAGCATGGTGATTTAATCGAAGTTCAAAGTACTGCTGAAGGCAACCCTTTGTCGCCCGAGTCGTTTCAGACCATGTTGAGCTTAGCGTGTGATGGGATCCAAGAACTATTAGATCAGCAGCGACAGACTCTAATGTGATATTGGGCTAGATAGTCTGTTCTGTACTGTTGACCAAATGAAACTGAGTGATGCCTGACTGTTCAAGTGCGGCTAGTGTCTTAATGACTGTGCCATAAGAGCAGTTTTTGTCTGCGTGTATGTAGACACTGGCATGTTGCTTCGTCGCTGTTGATTGTATAGTGGTTACCACTTCTTTAAGAGACAGTGACTTCTGATTCTTTGTGTTGATGTACATTTCACCATTGTGTTTAATGAATAGCGTCGTATCGTGCTCTGTTGGTTCAGCATAACTAGCGGTGTGATCCACAATGGGCAAATCGAGCTGGATTTCTTGTAAGTACAATGGTGCGGTGACCATAAAGATAACGAGTAACACTAACAGGACATCAATCAACGGTATTGCGTTAATTTCACTAAAGGTTTTTCCGCATGATCTTGATTTCATAGGGTGCTGTTTGTTTGTTTCGTTAATAGCTGAATAAATTCCATTTGGAATAGTGTTAAGCGATCATCTATTTCATTTTTGAGTTTCTGAATCCGATTATAGGCAAATAGGGCTGGGATGGCAACAAAGAGCCCGAGCGCAGTGGTATAGAGTGCTTCTGAGATGCCGGGTGCAACCACATTCAGTGTCAGTTGGTGACTTGCGGTCGATAGCGCGTTTAGAGTATGAATGATTCCAAATACGGTCCCAACAATACCGATGTATGGGCTAGTTGAAGCAGCGCTAGCTAAAAACAATGCGTAATGATCAAGCTGTGCTTGTATTCTAATTTGACAAATGTCCATTGTAGACTTAACATTCTCGATCATGTCTGACGCGCCTCGTCTGTCCTGGGCTTCATTAAATGCATTGATGAACAGTTGTTCTACGATACTGTGACGATGTTTGCTTTGGATGGTTTGGAAGAAACTAACAAGAGAGTCTTGTTCCCAGAATTGTTGTTCAAATTGTTTGAGTTTTCTTAGGTGTATTTTTAAGCAAATAAGGCGTTCTAGAATGATGGCCCACGATATTAATGACATGGAAATTAGGAGTGAAATGACTATTTGGACGGGTAAGCTGGCATGAAAAAAAAGTTCATAAATTGGTGAATCAAACGTCATAAAAGGATTCCTCCATAATCGGCACGGGGTTTGAGTGATGGGTTGATACAGTTTGTGTTTGCACGAAAGAAATGGGTGTGGTCGTTTTTTGGGAATGGATTGCTAAGGTGTGTCACTTGCCATATTCCTTAGCATGAATGACAGTATACCTTGATGTTTGTAGTAAGTGATCTCGTTGCGTGTTTCAATACAGCACAGTAGAGGATATCGCTCAGTGCTTAAATCGCTTCGTGTGATGATTAGGCTAAGCTCGGCATTGGGTTCATCGATGGATTCGATGCCGTCAATATCAATTAGCTCATCACCTTGAAGGTTTAAGCTATCTGTTGTTGTGCCATTGGTTAGTCGACAAGGTAATACGCCCATTCCGATTAAGTTGGTTCGGTGAATCCGTTCGAAGCTTTCACAAATGATGGCTTTAACACCAAGCATTAGGGTGCCTTTTGCAGCCCAATCTCTCGATGAGCCAGTGCCATATTCAGCACCTGCGAATATCACTAGTGGTGTGTTTTCTTTTGCGTAGCGCTCAGCTGCATCGTAAATGGTGAGTTGCTCGCCACTCGGATGATGAATGGTGTAGCCACCTTCAACATCGGGTACCATTTTGTTTTTAACTCGAATGTTAGCAAAGGTGCCTCTAACCATCACCTCATGATTGCCTCTTCGTGATCCATAGGTATTAAAATCAGATGGCTGTACGCCTCTTTCACGTAAGTAAACACCTGCTGGGCTATCGATTCGGATAGATCCAGCCGGAGAGATATGATCGGTTGTGATACTCTGACCTAGTAGCGCGAGTATTCGGGCTTGTTTGATAGCGCTTGTGTCAGCGGGTTGAGTGGTAATATTGTCAAAGAAAGTGGGCTGTTTGATGTATGTTGATGTATTATCCCAGGCATACTGTTTACCAGTGGGTGATGGGATATTAAGCCAGTTTTCGTCACCTTGGAAAATCTGGGCATATTTTTTTTCAAACATGGTGTGATTGATGACAGTTTTTTGCTGTTCAATATCACTGCTGTGGGGCCAGATATCTTTCAAAAAAACGGGTTGATTGTTTGAGTTCATGCCAAGGGGTTGTTTGGTGATGTCAATTCGTACCGTACCAGCAATTGCGTAAGCAACCACCAGTGGTGGGGATGCAAGCCAATTCGCTCTAACATGAGAGTGAATACGCCCTTCAAAATTCCGGTTGCCTGATAGAACGGATGATGTGATGATGTCGTGATCATCAATTGCTTGGGCAATGGTTGGGTCGAGTGGGCCAGAGTTTCCAATGCATGTAGTACAGCCATAACCCACTAAGAAAAAACCGAGTTTCTCTAAGTATGGAGTTAAGTTTAGTTTGTCTAGGTATGTGGTCACGACCTGAGAGCCAGGAGCAAATGAACATTTGACCCAGGGCGGGACAGATAAGCCCGCTTCAACTGCTCGTTTAGCTAATAATCCTGCTGCAATGAGTACATCTGGATTTGATGTGTTGGTACAGCTGGTGATGGCTGCGATGACGATATCACCATGAGAGAGTGTGAAGCTTTGCTGTGGCACTGGGTAGGCAATTTCTTTGATTTCCTTAGCGGATTGGTTCAGATGGTTAATAAACTCACTGGGTAGGCTTTCGATGAGTACACGGTCTTGCGGCCTAACTGGTCCGGCAACGCAGGGTTTGATGGCACTTAGATCTAGTTTGAGAAATTCGTTATAGTGGCTATGGTTATGGTCAGGTTGATGCCAAAGATCTTGTTCCTTGGCATAAAACTCAATAAGGCTCACTGCTTCTGAGGATCGATTGGTTAGCTTTAGGTAGTTAATTGTTTCATGATCGATTGGAAATAGGGCGCAGGTAGCGCCATACTCAGGTGCCATATTGCTGATGGTCGCGCGTTCAGCTAAATCAATATTTTCGAGACCTGGTCCACAAAACTCAACAAATTTACCCACACAGCCATGCCGTCTTAGTTGCTGTGTGATCGTAAGCACTAGGTCTGTTCCAGTAACGCCTTCAGGCAATTGGCCGCTGAGGTACAGTCCGACAACGGTCGGCAGCTTGAAACTAACGGGCCGTCCAAGCATGGCTGATTCTGCCTCGATACCACCAACACCCCAGCCTAGGACGCCTAGGGCATTAATCATAGTGGTGTGGCTGTCAGTGCCAACTAGACTATCGAAATAGATGGTCTTTTCGCTCGGGTTATTCCAAACAACTTTCGCCAGGTATTCAAGGTTGACTTGGTGGCAGATGCCAATGCCAGGTGGGACAACCCGGAGGTTATTAAAGGCTTGTTGTCCCCATTTTAAGAACTTGTAGCGCTCTATGTTATCTTTGACTTCGACATTGACGTTATTCAGATAGGCATCATTGTTCTTCCAGTACTGTACCTGTACTGAGTGATCAATGACCAAATCAACTGGACATTTGGGTTTAACCAGTCCAGGATTACCACCCAGTTGAACAACACCGTCTCTCATAGCAGCCAAATCCGCAATAACCGGTACACCGGTAAAATCTTGTAATAAAATTCGGGTGAATGTGAATTCAATTTCACTGGCCTCGGACGGACGATCTAAGGCGGTTGTTAATTTATCAATCTGGTTTCCCAGAGCTGTGCTGGTTTCGTGGCGGACTAGGTTTTCTAGAATGATCTTATACGAATAAGGCATGCTAGCAAGGTCAATGTCATAACGCTCAGCAACAGCTCTGAGAGAATAGTAAGTGTAAGTTTCTTCCTGGTGTGTGATAGTCTTGATAAATTGTTTAGCCATTAGTAGCGGTCACCCATTAGAACGGAATGTCGTCATCTGAGATTGCGTTAGTACTTGCATTGGATTCAGGCAAAGGTGTTTTAGTCTCTTCTTGCGCGAAAGACATGTCATCTAATGGCTCTCCTTTTCTATCTAGCATGCGAAGATCGTTACCAAGAATTTCAGTTGTGTAGCGATCTTGACCATTTTTGTCTTGCCATTTGCGTGTTCTGAGTTGACCTTCGACAAACACCTTTGAGCCTTTTGATAAGTATTGACAAGCAACTTCCGCTAATCGATTAAACAAAGCGACTCGATGCCATTCAGTTTTGGCTTGGTTCTCGCCTTGGCTATCCTTGGCGTTGTAGCTAGTGGCAACACTTAAGTTGGTGACCGCAACCCCATTGGGTGTGTAACGCAACTCATCAGGGACAGACCCTAGGTTTCCGATAATCATAACTTTGTTGAGAGAGCCTCTGGACATAATATTTACTCCGATTGATCAATATAAGCATATTATAAACTAACTTGCTTCGATAGAGAAGTAAAGGAATTCATTTTGTTTGACCGATGCTATGCCAGCAAAGGCAAAGATATTTCTAAAGTGAAGAT
>DLBP01000081.1 GCA_002480165.1 Proteobacteria bacterium UBA7821
CCTGCTTCTTTGAGCTGATTGGCGTTGAATCCTGCTGCGTTGAGCTCTGTGGTGGTGAATCCTGCTTCTTTGAGCTGATTGGCGTTGAATCCTGCTTTTTTGAGATTTTTGGCGGTGAATCCTGCATTTTTGAGCTCTGGGGCGGTGAATCCTGCTTTTTTGAGCTCTGTGGCGGTGAATCCTTCTGCTTTGAGCTCAAAGGCTCCGTCGAATCCTGCTGTTTTGAGCTCTGAGAGGGTGAATCCTGCTTTTTTGAGCTCTGTGGCGGTGAATCCTGAACCTATGAAGTCTTCGGCTTCGAATCCTGCTTGTTTGAGCCGTGAAGTGTCGTTGATTCCTGAATCTTTGAAGTCTTTGGGGCTGAATCCTGCTTGTTTGAGCTCTGGGTACTTGAATAATATTTTACGACCTTCAATCGTGAGCTCTTTGGCGGTGAATCCTGCTTTTTTGAGCTCTTCGGCGGTGAATCCTGCATCTTTGAGATTTTTGGCGGTGAATCCTGCTTCTTTGAGCTGTTTGGCGGTGAATTCTTCTGTTTTGAGCGCTTTGACGATATCTACGCCTGCTTTCCCATCTGTTTTTAATTGTTCTATTCTGCCCGTTATGTCTTTCGCCATGCCGTCTCCTTATGACTTTCTTGCTTTATAGTCTATTTATAGTACATATTTGTATTTTAGCTATTAATTGTTAGTAAATAGTTAGGAATTTGTGCAATTTATTGTCTAAAAGTAGGGTGGTTGGCTGGCTTCGGCTTGAAAGAAATGCAAAAATTAGCAAAATAAAGCACGCTTAGATTAATCCGAGACAAATGTATTTGATTATACCCCTTGCATTAATTTGATATTTTTGGTAAAATAACACGATTGTCAATTAACATGAAAGGTTGCATAAGTGAAATCAACAAAATTTATTGCTTTAAATCAATCAGATAAAGATTGGTGGGTTGTCGATGGTACAAACCAAATACTAGGGCGGTTAGCCTCAGAATTGGCAACCATACTCCGAGGGAAAAACAAGGCGTGTTATAGCCCATTTCAAGACAACGGTGATTTTGTTGTTGTCGTCAACTGTAAAGACATACGTTGTACCACAAAAGAGAAGACTATCTGGTGGCACACAGGCTTTCCCGGAGGCATTCGTTCTAAACTTGCTAAAGATGAATCCCCCGACAAGTTGCTGATCAATGCCGTGCGGCGTATGTTGCCCCGAGGGCCATTAGCAAGACAAATGCTAAAAAAACTTAAGGTCTACAACGGCGATTCACACCCACACGCCGCACAAGAACCTAAAAAGCTTATCATACAAAACAAGAGGGAAGAGACATGAGTGAATGCCTAAAAGTAGCCAGCGGCTCTATTCAAGCAAAGGGTGGTAGAAAATCATCTACAGCACGTGTTTTCTTGTGGCCTGGAACTGGACAGATGGTCATTAATAAAATACCAGCAGATCAATTTTTTAGCACTTCAGGTCCCATATGGGAAAGAAAAGCAACTGAACCACTGGAGATCTTAGGTGTTTCAGAACATTTTAATCTCTACATTACTGTTAAAGGTGGTGGTATTACCGGGCAAGCTGGTGCGATACGCCTCGCTATCGCGAATGCTTTAGATAAATACGAAGAATCAGGTAAGCCTAAACCAGCCTCTGCAATCGCTAGTGAGCAAGAAGAAGACAGTGATTGGCACACATTACTCAAACGGAAAAGTTGCTTGACAAGAGACCCTCGAGAAGTCGAGCGAAAGAAAGCTGGTTTGCGCAAAGCACGAAAGCGTCCTCAGTTCTCAAAACGATAGGTGGCTTAATGGTAGTAGTAAAACGCTCAATTATGACTGTCTACACCAGTCAAGATAATGTTGATGATCATCGAGTACGATTGGTATTAGCTGAAAAAGCCATCGTAAACCTCGAGGTCGTCTATGTTGATCCTGACAACCCACCAGCCGATCTGATCGAGTTGAATCCTGAGTTAACCACACCAACGTTAGTTGATCGAGGAGATCTCATTTTGCATGGTGATATCGGGGTGATGACAGAATATCTAGATGATCGTTTTCCACACCCACCATTAATGCCGGCATACCCAGTTCAACGAGCAAAAATGAAAATGATGATTAAACGCATAGAACGTGACTGGTATAGTCTTATACACAAGTTAGAAGAGAACCACAATGACCAGGACACCAAAGATCAACTGGTCGCGTCACTGCTTAAAGTTAGAAGCGCATTTGCAGAGATGCCTTTTTTCTTGAGTACAGATTTCACACTAGTCGATTGTACGGTTGTTCCACTGTTGTGGCGCTTGAATAGTTTTGATATCGAACTGCCTGAGGCAGCTAGGCCAATCATTGACTATGCTGAACGCATGTTTAAAAGAAAATCATTCCAGATCAGTCTCAATGAAATAGAATACGACGCTCAGGAGGTTGATGAAAATGAAAGCATTTAAACCGTTTCAGATCAAAGCCTTCATCGAGTGGCTGTATGAAAGCGACTGTACGCCATTTATTATGGTAACCGTTTCTGATACTCCGGGTGTTGAAATTCCAAAAGACCAAGCTCACGAAGGTAAGGTGATGTTCAACCTTATGAAAGAAATGGTTCAGAACTTTCAGATCAAAGATGGCTGGTTAAGATTTTTGGTTGAAATTGGAACACACACCCAATCCATTGCATTTCCAGTCGATGACGTCAATAGTATCCACTGTCTTGAAAATGGCTGGCATTATGTGTTTGAAAGTGAGCAAGATCAACAAGACAGTAAACAGGATAGCGCATCTTTTGAGCTGTCCTACATACAAGGACAGGCAACCGCCGTTAAACCATTTAAGAAGAAAGCTCGACTCTCATTGGTTAGGTAGTGAATCTCAATCAATTTATTCAAACAGTCAAGTTAGCCTATCCAAATATAAGTCTCAGTGACAGCCAATACCAGTCGCTTTACTGGCTAACTCAAGAGTGTCTGCGCTGGTCGGCTGTCCA
Organism: Proteobacteria bacterium UBA7821; assembly: GCA_002480165.1. Classification (GTDB taxonomy): domain Bacteria; phylum Pseudomonadota; class Gammaproteobacteria; order Comchoanobacterales; family Comchoanobacteraceae; genus UBA6594. The sequence goes on from DLBP01000081.1 coordinate 2,980, forward strand.
TAATTTAACGTCGTTTAAGACAATTGATCGCTTTGTTGATGGGCATATTATTGACTCCTTAAGTCTATGTGATAGCCTCAAGCGAATCAGCAAACAAAATACCATGCTAGATTTTGGTACCGGTGCCGGATTTCCAGGTTTGGTAATAGCGATACTTAAACCTGATTTAACAATATGCCTGCTGGATAATAATTACAAAAAAATTGCTTTTGTTAATCATGCAAGGGCTCAGCTTAAACTAAACAATGTGACAACCGTTTGTAAAAATATTCAAGATTACAAGGGTGAGGCTTTTGATATCATCACCGCAAGAGCGGTTTCCAGTATCAGCGAGATTATAGACAACAGCAAGCACTTGCTAAAAGATGATGGGACATTCTGGCTACTGAAAGGACCCAATTGGCAACAAGAACAGTGGGCTGGTCAACCACAAGATGTGATCACATTGAGAAATGATCCTAAAAGATTTTTACTGGTAATGACTAAAGTATCAACTGGATGATCGATAGGCTAGCAGAGCTTATGCCAATGAGAAAGCTATTGAGTAAGCCGAAATATAGGGCAATGACAACGATAACTATGCCATATGGTTCAATTTGATCGTAATAGTAAGCAATGCGTCTCGGCAGAGCTTGGGCCAGAACCCTTCCTCCATCCAGTGGCAGTATTGGAATTAGATTGACAGCCATTAGAATTAGATTGACTTTAACGCCAAAATCACCGATCCCGACAATGAGCGCGATTTGGTTTGTTTCTAGTGTCATTAAGTAATCTGATAACATCATGCAACATTTTAAGTACAGAGCCCACAAAATAGCCATCACTAGGTTGGATAGAGGTCCTGCAATGGCAATTAGGCTCATGTCTCGTCTGAGATGGGATAGTGCTCGGGTATTAACAGGCACTGGCTTCGCCCAGCCAAATACAAAACCACTCATCATTAACATAGCCAGTGGCACAATAACTGTACCAAACCCATCAATATGCTTAATGGGGTTGAGTGTCAGTCGACCTAACATCTTAGCAGAACCATCACCCAACTGATACGCCACGTAACCATGTGAAAATTCATGTACAGTGATAGCAAATAGTGTCGGTATGATTGCTTGAGCGATTAGATTAATTAGCTGGTGTTCGTTCATCATTTAGTGTAACACAATCAGATTTCTGTGTCTCGTTGCAATGTTTGTCTATTTTTTGACTACACCAGATATGTATCAGACTCAAACACATCAACACCGCTGACACAGCGACCATTGATTGTTCTGGTATTAGGCTAATCAATTGTATGATGATCGCTGTTGGTATGGCAGATATACCAATAATAAGCGGCAATAGTGCATTGGCATCTCGATTAATGAGATCCAGTGCAAGTGAGAGTGAACTCGGTTTAGTGAGCCCACGACATATTCCGTAAGTAGCAAAAATGGCAATCAAGTAGATGGGTGAATATTTAAATAGTGGATGCAGTACGATAAATGCAATAGTGGCATAAAAACCTAAATAAGCAGCTAATTTATTTAAATCTTTAGGCTGATAATGCTTTAAGTATTGGTTGATGCTACTCCCAATCATAATCGCTATATTCGGGATAATTAAGACCAAACCGACTTGTAGCGCATTGAACCCATACTGATAGAAAAGAAGAATAGGGAATATCAAATTAATACAAACCAAATAACCAGACGCATTGACAATGGAAGTGATAATCGGAATAAACATATTGTGTCGACGAATATCTGTTAAGCAAGCTATTGGTTGACTATGGTTCTCTGATGGTTTCCCACAGTCCTGCTGCATTGAGTATAAACACAACATCACACCAATCATAATATTGTATGTTAAAATAAATTGCCAGCCGACTGTACTTGAAACCACACCTGATAGAAATGGACCAATGCAAGTACCCAACGTGTACAACCCAAGTATTCTTCCGTAAAAACTTAGCATGTTTTGCTCGGCTTTACAGGTGTTTTTTATAATAATATTAGGCAGTATGTATAAAGATCCAATCCCCATGGAAGCGATTAGCCACGCAGCCAAGAAGACAGGGTAGTTGTGTGTAGATGACATCATTGCTAGACCAAGCGTTGCTAATGATAAACTGCCAACTAAAGTTCTATGCGTTCCAATTAGCCGGTTACTGAAGACGATGAGCAAGTTGCCAGTAGAATAGCCAATGTAATAAATTAAACCCATTGTTTGAGTCTTATCAATGCTAATTGAAAAATATTGTGCAATTTCTGGCATGATCGATACAAAAAAAGTCGATGATATGCCTACCCAGAAACTAATCATTGCCAGCAGCTGTTGTCTTGATCGGTTCTTTTCTTCCATTAAAATCTCCTATCGAATTGTATTATAGTTCATTAATCTTGTTTTGTGTTGATATAGAGTCAATTCATGACAACCAATATGATGTGAGAGTAAAAGATAACAATTATAATCGTGGTGACAGACCCAGGCTTCTTATATGGTTTGCTATTATTATATTGCTAAAACAGTCAAGGTCGTTATTGTGTTGATGTTGTCTGAGCATGAGAACAAAGGGTTTAATGACACTCTTTTCATTGCCAAACAAGGGTATTTAGCCACTGTATAGAGCTATGTTAGTGTCAATGACATCTGCTAATGATTGTGTGACATCCATAATAACAAGCCGTCAAGGTCGTTATTGTATTGATGCTCTGTGAGCATGTCTATAATGGGCTTATGCATTGTTTTTTTAGCAATAGATAAAGGTGTTTCGCCATTTGTTGGGCCTAGGCTCGTATCAATAACATCTTTGGCAAGTAGTAATTCTACGATAGTTTGATGACCATTTTGACAGGCGATGAAAAGCGGTGTTGCACCATTGGCTCTAGCCTGGTTGATCTTAGTTCTTTCGTCGGCAAGTAGAAATTGAA
>DLBP01000095.1:0-8441 GCA_002480165.1 Proteobacteria bacterium UBA7821
GCCAACTGCCGACCATCGGGAGACCAGCGAGGCGATAAAATTGGCTGCTTTGATTTTAACAGCGGCTTAGGCCTTTGGCCGTCTGCATCCGATATTTCCAACTGATATTCATGATGCCCATTGTCTTTATAATCAACGAGCACATAGGCTAATTTTGAACTAAATGTCCCTGGCATACCCATGGTGTAATCATAAACAAAATCACTACAGGCGTGTGACACATCTCTGATTTCGTCATCAGTAAACTGAAATGTCTTGCTCACCACATCTACTTTGTCCTCGACATGTAGCGGAATCACTCGGCACTCCAGCGTGTCATATGCACCCAATGTGCCGACATCCAACTTCACAATGTGATCTGCACCTTGGCGTTTAATGACCTGTTTGCTATCACCGAGCTGACTGGTAATCATGTTAAATCGCCCACTCATTTCAAGATCATTAATAACAACTGCTGCGATTGATTCAGCTGTTTGAGTTAATTTAGCGTGATTGACACCATGCTGAACTGAGATGGGCATGCCACCTCGGACGCCCTTGTGGAGCTCAAACTGTAGTTCTGCCTGTGCAAGACTAGAGAATACCAGATAAACCAGTAAATATACATCTATTCGCATCAATCGACTCTCGTATCATACTTGTGATAATATAACGAATATAACTGAGCGATACAAGTGGCTAGTCGATCTATTGACCAATCGAATGGCGTGGACCAAATACCAAGCGCTGAACTTTAAATTCATGATACCAATTCGAATCTTTAGGTATTGGCAGTGGCTCCGCTTTGATAATCGCCTGCTTAACCGAGCGATCGAGCGCATCATTCCCACTGCTTCTGACTAACTCAAGGTCGATGATGTAACCCGATGGTGACAAATGAACAAGGTATTCACAATCTTGATCAGGCAGCGCAGATAAGGGGACATTCCATAGCCGAGTAACCGCGGTTTGCAGTGCCTGATGATACATCTCAGCTTCCTGTTTCAACTGATCTAATCCAGAGGCAATCTCTAACCGCTCCTGCTGCGCCTGCTTAAGGGCATCATCAATTCCCTCTATTACAGGCGATTGCTGTTCATCATCGAGTCCTTTGAAAGCCTTCGATTGACTCGCTGGCTGTGTATTAACTGGCGTTGTGTTATCCTGCTGACGCATCTGAGACAGCGGGGCATGTGGCGCAATACGGGCTTTGATTGTTTGGTGACTCATATTGGGCATGACAATGCCATGGGGAGAACTGGCAAATAAGTATACCGTAGCAATTGCGATGATGTGTAGGCAGGATGATATCAACAAAGAAACTAGCATTCGCTTAATTCTATTTGGTAATTGATAACCAAGGGCGCGTGATCTGAAAAAACAGGTGTGGGCATAATATGAGCAGACTCGACCCTGTCGATTAACGGTGAACTCACAACCTGATAATCAATTCGCCAGCCGACATTTCTTTGCCGTGCTCCCGAGCGATATGACCACCAAGTATACTGATCACTCGCCTGATTGTATGATCTGAACGCATCAACCCAGTGTTGATCAAACACTTGATCTAACCACGCTCGCTCATCGGGGAGAAAACCAGAATTTTTCCTATTTTGCTTCCAATTTTTTAAATCCTTTTCCGTGTGAGCAATATTCCAATCACCACAGATAATATAATGTCGCTCTTGCGCCGTCCAAGACTGGAGACAATGCTTATCATAATAGGCCATTGCTTCATACTTCATGCGTTGCCTGGCATCGCCTGTCGTGCCAGAGGGCAGGTAGAGAGAGATGACTGACAGCTCATCAAAATCGATACGTAAGTGCCGACCTTCCTCATCAAACCATGGTAGACCAATACCGCTGGTAACCGAATTCGGTTTAATACGGGTGTATATAGCAACACCACTGTAACCCTTTTTAACGGCATCAGAATGATAGACGTGGTAACCCTCTAAGCCAAAATACTTATCTGTTAGAGAATCAAGCTGTGCTTTTGTTTCTTGTAAACACAAGATGTCAACCGACTGTCCCAGAAACCATTCAAAAAACCCTTTGGCAGCCGCTGATCGTATCCCATTGACATTGACAGTCATCACTCGCAGCACATCATTCTCCCTGTTAGCGATACGATACAATATTACAATAAACGACTCACCAAAATCAACTAGCTGACTGAATTGCTAATCACAGCTCTTCTCGCCATAGTAATCCTTGCCTATTTCTACACGTGGGAAACCATTTCTTCGTCGCCTGTTGTTCGTATCACGCAACGAATAGACACAGCCGCAGTATTGCTGCTGATAAAATTTCTGCTGATGACTAATCATTGACATACGCTTGACACCGCCTCCTTTACGCCAATTAATCGTCCAGTAATCCAGTGCTTCATAAGGCTCTGCTGCCCTTAGACCGCAAGCATTAATCTGATCCATATTTTTCCAGCGTGATATCCCAAGTGAGCTGCTGATTAGATCATAGCCATGTTTAGCAGCATAAGCAGCTGTGTGTTCAAAACGCATGTCGAAGCAATGAGTACAGCGTTGACCACGCTCTGGAGTTAACTCAAAGCCTTTGGTTCGATCAAACCAGTTTTTGACATCATAATCGGCATCAATCATTGGTATGTTGTGCTGATCAGCAAAACGCTTATTTTCATCTTTTCGCAATAAATACTCTTTTTGAGGATGTATGTTTGGATTATAAAAATAAATAACGAATGTGATATCAGAATCGACTAACCGCTGCATTAGGTCACCAGCACATGGGGCGCAACAAGAGTGTAATAGCAATCGTTTCTTGCCTGTTGGCAGCTGTAATTGATAGTCCATAGTCAATGATCCTTTAGGACAACGGTGGCCTTTCTTTATGACGCGCTAAAACCCATTGTCGAGCATTCTCAAATACCTTTATCCAAGGAGAACATAAGTCGCTAGACATGTCAACTCGCCAGGTCTCTTGTGTTGAAAAAACACAGCGCTCAGGATGAGCCATCAATGATGTCACCAAGCCTGAATTAGATGTGTAACCACAGATACCTTGGTCAGATCCAAAAGGGTTGGCTGGATAAGATTCTACCACATCACCATGATTGTTTACGTATTTCATCACCACATCGCGATTCACTAACCCACTCGAGTTAGAATCACAACGGCCAAAACCATTGGCAACAGACACAACCAACTGAGAGCCAGCCATCCCTTCAAATAAGATACTTGAAGATGATTCAATGACCACATTGACATAACGACATTCAAATTGCAGTGAACTATTCTGCTGCCAAGGTTGCCAATGATCTGTCCCAGGTATGATGTCTCTCAAGTGATATAGTAAATGACAACCACTGCCAACAGCCAGGGTAAACGCATCCGTTCGACTAAAGAAACGCTTGAATTCATCGAAGACGTGAGGATGTTTCCTTCGGATAACTTCGGCCCAGGCAAGACCCGGCTTAGGAGAGTCTCCAAACGACGCTCCCGATGCGACGACCAATCCATCGAACATGGCTAATGTCTCATGACCGTACTCAATATCGCGTGTTGTGATATCTGAAACCATAAAGCCTGCCTGTCGACAAGCCATGGCCAGCGGCATATAACCCGTGGAGCCCTGCTCTCTTAATATCGCAACCTTTGGAGAATCTGCTGTGATTTCGTGACATAAATTTCGAGAATATTCAAATAATACCTTTTCAGATAAACGCAATAGATCATTGTATACAATACCTGACATTAGATCGGAGGACACCTCTTCTTTACCATGACATTTTTGAACTCGATGTGAAAAAAAAGACCAATGCTCGTGAAGAGTGGGCATCTCAGCGTGATAGATCGTTTTATTTCGATAACTCATCTTAACCTGGTTGGTATCAGCCAGGCTACCGACTGGCCAAATTTTATTGGTAAAGCCAGCTTGCTCAAATTGATCCATCACCAACATAAAATCTGACTTTCTTATCTGAATAATTGCCCCTGGCCCCTCAGTTAATAGTTCCTCTAGCGGATCAGAACCAAAACCATCGGCCATGATGTGAATACCCGATCCGGATGCAAATGCCATTTCTAGTAGAGTAATAAAAAACCCACCATCTGACCTATCGTGGTAAGCAACCAAGTGATTGTCTCGATTAAGGCTCTGAATTAGATTAAAGAAATCCAACACCAGTGGCAAATCAGCAGTCGCTGACTTGTTTTGGTACTCCCTCATGACTTCAGCATAAGCCGAACCAGCCAGACCATCGCCACCCTCAGATAGATCAATTGCCAGTAGTTCGTAGCCATCCGTCACCTGACAGACGGGTGACAAGGTTTTTTTGACATCCAACACTCGACTGGTTGCTGTTGCCACAAAATTAACTGGATTGATTGTCCCTGATTCTAACCAATCAGCCGAACCCAGAGATAGCTTTAGACGATTATCCTGTGAACACAGATCAACCAACTCTTTAAGGGCGCTGTGGGCATCATCATATCCTGCAGGGTCATCCCGACGAACAGATAAGGAGACATTCAGTGACACATGACTCAAATCACCACAGAAAGCCGCAGCAATATTTGTTAAAGACTCTGAAACCGATAGCCATAAACTGTGCTTGACATTAGTCCAAGCAACAGCGGGACGCTCACCAAATGCGATTGCCTCACCGGTCTGATCCAGCACATGTGTTTGAACCACACCAACATCGGCAACTGGTACCTGATACGGGCCGACAAAAGGATCTCTTGTGACTAAGCCAGAAACATATCGATCTTGTATAACCATTAATTCTGTTTTATCGGATAGTGATGGTAAATGTAATATTTTTTTGACCAGTTTTTTAAAGACGGCTTGTGTTGGTCTTGAATGTCCGCAGATAAACTTGGGTGTGTTGCTATGCTCAAATGCCTGGCCTGTTGGTGATTCATCCAATCTATCGATCTGAATATTTAAAATATCCTGCCCAATATTCTCATCGTGCACACGTATCATTTGATGCTTAGTCAAACAACCAATCACTGAAACAGCATAACGCTCGCGGCTAGCGTAATCGAATAGCAGGGGAATCTGTTCACTTTCGACTACAATTAAAAATCTCCCGCCAGACTCTGACAACCAAATATCGTGAACTGACATGTCTCTGCCAGCGGTTGGGATTTGCCTAATCTCAACTTCAGCACCACACTTACTTTTGTGACAAATATCTCTAACTGCCGCCGCCAGGCCACCCTCAGCAACCATTTCCACATCTAAAATAGGGTTTGCATCACCCAGAGCTAGACAACTGTGTATTAAACGCTCCAACCGTGCAAGACTATCTGGATTCGTATAAGGAAATAGCTTGCTCGCTTGACTCTCAGACTGGGTGGTCGACCATGGATTAATACCAATGCCAGTTGGCATGATATCATCACCAATATAGATCAACCTTAAGCCTTCGTGTAAATAGCCGTGTTGGTATATATCTTTTGGCATAGTCCCAATATCAGATGTATGGAGTAGATTTTGCAAACCTGCTCGCCTGGAGGACATTTTAGGCTTGTATAGTCTCCTTAAATAACCAGATATAATGGGCTTGCCGATTCGATTGCTGGCTAGGCATAGCCCAGAAATGACATCATCTAACCAATGTGACTGGTCGATATGATTGCCATCAACCAATGTTAAACCAACAGCCAGGCAGCGGGTGACTGCACCATTATTCATCGCGGTAATCGTTCTAGTTCCCTTAACCGCGGCACGTTCTCCAGCCAAAAAAGCACACACTTGTAAGAGATGATGATGAGATAAATTAGTCACACAGTAATTATCCTCAGTGTAAAAATCAACATAGTGGCGTGTTCTTGGGTTAATCAGTGCTAGGTGACCGGGTTTTGAATCGATCACAAGTGAAATGCCGTGTGATAGATCACTGGTCAATCTATCGGTGTGAAAAAGGTCTGATAGTGATTCATGGCTGGATCCTAATCCAGTGTGCCTAATGCTACGCAGCTGTTTAATGAAGTCGTAGGCCAACACGGTTAAAATCTCTATTTTACTAATTGGCTCTTGTAGGCCTTGAATCATCACGTTAATGTTATCGGGTAAATGATCAACAATCTGTTCTGCTTGAATCATAGCTAAAGCAGTTGGTTTGTCATACATTTTACTGTGCTCAAAACTCACATCGCGCACAACAATTTCTGACTGTTCAAATGGCGCATTTTTAATATGTAAGCTGTGAGAGGTATAAGGCTGATAGTCGTTGGCTTGATCCAGTCTGGTTAATAATATTTGCCAGGCAGAATTATGAAGCACATTAATAGACTGATGGTTAGCCAGCCCCAGCGCATCGCCCGATAAATTGGTGATCACATACAACCAAGCAACATCAATGTGAATTAAGCTTTTAAATAGACCAATTGACAGTAATTCTGACAAGTCTGCAGACCATATATGTGACAGCTCTGGTTTTGGCATGACGACACAGTAAGACTGTAGTCGATCAAATTCATTGTGATCAATCAATGAGGCATTTAATAATTGGCATACAGACGTCAGTTCATCATCAGGAATCTCCTGCATGTGGTGGACTAAATACACGCACCGGACTTCCTTGACCTCTATTTCATTAGATACTTGTTTTAATCGGTGAATGTATTTATGCTGATCTGGTGATATGCGTCTGGAGTGATCAATAAAAAAACTCAACGTGGATTCATGCATTAGCCGGCTCTATAGTAACTATAATAATTATAGTCGACTTTTATCATTTTGCTTAAAATAAATGATTTAATTTTTTGATGTAGCTGTTTGGCATCAACGTGTTGATGACCAGTGATTGACCATTAGTTGCAACTCTGTGTGTCTCTTCTTCATTCATCATGACTTGCTGAATGCAGTCGATCACTGCAGATTCTGATGTCCCATCACACAGCCAGCCATTTTCTCCATGCTCAATGATATCACAAATGCCGCCAGCAGAGCCAGCAATCACTGGAAGCCCAACGGCCATCGCTTCAATGAATGCAATCCCCAATCCTTCAATCGACCTAGACTCTTTTTCAACGCGAGTTGGCATAATAAACACATCACTATTATTTAAAACTTCATATTTTTCAGCCGCGCTAACTTGGCCTAAAAATGATATATTCTCAGCAACATTGTACGCCATTGACAGCTGACGCAGTCGCTTCTCATCTGGACCTGACCCAACAATCGTATAATGTAGATTTGGATAATCCTGTAGCAAAACTGTTAGTGACTTGATTACCCGATCAATGCCTTTGCGTGGCTCAAGACGCGCAACAGTCACCCATTGTTGAATTGGACCAACCTTAGGGGAAGAGAGCCATTTTGTTGGCACATTGACTGGATTGTGAATAACAGAAGCTGGGACATCGTGGTGTAGATAGGGTCGCACTAGCGATCTAGACAGTGTTGATACAGCAATGACCTGATCAACTGTTGATAGGGCTCGTGTGACTCTGGACTCAAAGCCTCGCTTAGATTTGGCAAGCAGCTCATTACCGTGAGCAAACACCCATTTTACTGTTGGCTTATCAACTAAATCTGCTAAATACTCTGCACTTTTCCAGGTGTCGAAGATAACTAAGTCAATCGTTTGATGGGTCAACAAATATTTTAATGTCCGTCTTTTCGAAAAGCGCCTCAACCACTTGAATTGTCCAAAACGAATTACTTCAATATCACCATCGACTGATTTTGCCCCATCTGCAAGAACTGTGACCAAATAGCCATTTCTATGCATCGTATCTGCAATTAGCCCCATAAGGTATTCAATGCCACCAATGGCTGGTGAATAACACTGTGTCGCAATTATAACTGATTTCATCAACTATAATATACCATAATCGTAATCAACTAACAGTCATCTAATGCAGGTTTTTTCACGCCTAGTCACTTGTCTTATTCAGCGATATCTAGCGATTGTTAACCTGCTATCAGCGTGACATGCCCGGTGTGCTTCTAGTATCATTGTCATCGTAACCTAATGCGTGCAACTCATCGTCGGTAAAGCCAGCTTCCCTCATTTCTTCAGCAGTGTGGTTTTCGGGTGATACCTTTATGTTTGATCTCTTAAGCTCTACTGCGGTATATCCTGCCAATGCAATCTGTTTTAGATCATAATGTAACGCGAGTAACTCATCGACGGTAAAGCCAGCTTCCCTCATTTCTTCAGCAGTGTGGTTTTCAGTTAATACCCTGGTGTTTTCAGAGACATTAGCGCCTAGTAGTTGTTTCATTGCTGGGTATGATCTCTTAAACTCTACTGCGGTATATCCTGCCAATGCAATCTGTTTTAGATCATAATGTAACGCGAGTAACTCATCGACGGTAAAGCCAGCTTGCTTCATGTTGGTAGCAGGGTAATTTTCAGTTAATACCCTGGTGTTTTCAGGGTCATTAGTGCTTAGTAGTTGTTTCATTGTTGGGTATGATTTCTTAAACTCTACTGCCGTATATCCTGCCAATGCAATCTGTTT
>DLBP01000095.1:8796-13738 GCA_002480165.1 Proteobacteria bacterium UBA7821
TCATGTTGGTAGCAGGGTAATTTTCAGTTAATACCATGGTGTTTTCAGGGTCATTAGTGCTTAGTAGTTGTTTCAGTGCCGGGTATGATCTCTTAAGCTCTTGTGCGTCATATCCTGCCAATGCAATCTGTTTTAGATCATAATGTAACGCGAGTAACTCATCGATGGTAAAGCCAGCTTGCTTCATGTTGGTAGCAGGGTAATTTTTAGTTAATACCATGGTGTTTTTAGGGTCATTAGTGCTTAGTAGTTGTTTCAGTGCCGGGTATGATCTCTTAAGATCTTGTGCGTCATATCCTAATCCAAGTATTATAGAACACCCAACCCGTGATTCGGCTAATTCTTGGAATGTTTTTTCAAACCTGTTTTTGATTTCTAACACAGTATACGCCTCAAGTAATGAGCAGATTTCCACGCCATATAGAATGATATCATCTTCAAAATCAGTGTCCTTGATGTCCTCCATACTAAAATCAGCTTGGATAATGTCATAGAGAGTATAACCATCTTTTTTCATGTCATTGATCTCATCTTTGCTTTGTCGATCATTGGTAAGCGGATTATGCTTATCAGGCAATTGTTTTTTCGAAAACCCAGCCAGCAATAAGTCGTTTTCGCTATAAATGGGCAGCAACTCCTTGAGTTCGTAACCAGCCGCTTTAAGTTCTTTGGCTTCAAATCCCCTAAGCATTAATAACGGTGCTGGCATGTGTCTACGCCGAGCATTATCAAGATACAACTCAACTCCTTGTGTTGTGTTGGCTTTTAATGCATCATGCAGGTTACCATAAGCATTGTCGGGCAAACTAAATGATTTTAATGATATTGATATTTTTTTATTGTTCATTGTGACATTGTTTTATTTATCCACTCTTATTATAGTACATCTTTAGGATGAATGCTTGAATGAAACCGGTTAAACGATAAAAAAGTGACCTCAACACATCCATCGACATCTAGTTACATGGATGAATTGTGTGAAAATCGACTATGTCGGCATTGATTCCTTGACGAGAGATAACACTTCGCGCATCACATCATTCACCAATTTATCAGTCTCTGCCTCTACTAAAACCCTCAACAAAGGCTCTGTACCGGAATAACGGATAAGAATACGAACGTTATTTTCGTACTGATTTTCAATCGTATCGATTAGGCTTTGATTGAATAAAGGCTCTTGACGCTTGTTGCATGGTAGATTGACCAGTTGACTCGGATAGAATTCCAAATCCTTTACTAGCGTTGCAAGTGGCTGGTTAAAGAAGTTCATAGCCTCTATAATCAGCAAAGCAGTTATAATCCCATCACCGCTTCTTTGGTGATCAGAGCAGATAATATGACCCGAGGGTTCACCGCCAAGATTCCAACCAGTGGCTTCAAGTGCTGCTAGGATATGCTTATCACCGACAGGTACTCGCTTAAATGGGATGCCTTGCTTTAAAAAAGCATTCTCTAAGCCCAGATTAGCCATCTGACTGCCAACAACGCCTCCTTTCAGTCTACCTGTTTTCTTTAGGTACATTGCCAAAATGTACAAAATGTGATCACCGGTTAAGACATTCCCCTCGTGGTCTACTAAAATTAAGCGATCTCCGTCTCCATCTAAACAAATCCCAATGTCAGCTTGAAAATTTAACACGGCTGCCTGGCATTGCTGGGGCGAAGTTGACCCACAATTAAGGTTGATATTCAAGCCATTGGGTTTATTATTGATCGTCTCACAACACATGCCCAGCTCAGAGAACACGTTCGGTGCTATGTGGTAACTTGAGCCATTAGCGCAGTCAATGACCGACTTTGTCAGACGCAGATCGACTCGCTTATCGTATTGGCTCTTACAAAACTCAATGTACCGCTCAGGCGCACCCTTTAAACGATGAGCTTTACCCAATAAATACGAATCAACTGTCTTGAGTGGCTTATGAATGTGTTGCTCTATAACGCTCTCTGCTTCCCGACTCAATTTTCCACCTTTCGCATTAATCAACTTAATGCCATTGTCTGAAAATGGATTGTGGGATGCGCTGATGACAATTGACAGATCTGCTTGAAATGTTTGCGTGAGGTATGAAATAGCTGGCGTTGGCATTGGTCCTAATAAATAAATGTCAATCCCAGCGGCGATTAGACCTGACTCTAAAGAGGATTCAACCATGTAACCTGAGATGCGTGTGTCTTTTCCGACTAACACTTTAGGCCTAATCCCGCTATTGGCTTTACTCTGAGTGCTAGGCAAGGTATTAATATACTGACCGATTGCCCAGCCTAATTGGACCAAAAACTTGGGCTGTATGTACTCACAGTCGCCAACTTTACCCCGGATACCGTCTGTTCCAAAAATAGCCATCACACTTACTTAGCAGTATCATCTTCTGTTGTGCTTTTGCTGGTGTTTTCAGTGTAGAACTGACCATCATCACGCCACCCTTCTGGTTGTGACACCACCTCTCCAGCAATAATTTGTTTGATCTGCTTATCGTAAAGGGTCTCAAATTTCATTAATGCTTCGGCCATCGTATGTAGCTTACCGAGGTGCTCTTTTAGTATTTTCTCAGCTCTGATGTAATTTCTATCGACTATTTCCCGGACCTCTTTATCAATCTGAATAGCGATATCAGGTGAATAATTACGGCTTTGCCCAACCGATTTACCCAAGAAAACCTCTTGCTGGTCGCCATCGCTAAAGTTAATCGGCCCCAGATTTTTAGACAGACCATACTCTGTGATCATGGCTCTGACAAGCTTTGAAGCTTTTTCGATGTCATTAGATGCACCCGTTGTCACGTGTTCAGCACCAAAAATAAGCTCTTCAGCAACACGACCGCCGTACATCGTAGATACTTTACTTTCAAGCTGTTGAACACTGTAACCCCGTTGATCCTGCTCTGGTAAATACATCGTCACACCCAGTGCCCGACCTCTGGGAATAATCGTTACTTTGTAGACTGGATCGTGGTTTGGCACATACAGCCCGACTAGTGCGTGCCCTGCCTCATGGTATGCAGTCAGTTTTTTCTCTTCGTCGGTCATCACCATTGATCGGCGCTCAGCACCCATAATAATTTTATCTCTGGCCTTTTCAAACTCATCCATACCAACCGACGACTTATTGGCTCTAGCGGCAAACAGGGCAGCCTCATTAACTAAGTTAGCTAAATCTGCACCAGAAAACCCAGGCGTTCCTCTAGCAACCACTTTTGTCTCGACATCTTGACCCAATGAGATTTTTTTGACATGTACTTTTAAAATCTGATCTCGACCCAGTATATCTGGCAGCTGAACCATTACCTGCCGATCAAATCGGCCAGGTCTGAGCAGAGCTGGATCTAGTACATCAGGTCTGTTGGTAGCAGCCATCACGATAATGCCTTCCTTACCTTCAAAACCATCCATTTCAACTAAGAGTTGGTTAAGAGTTTGCTCGCGCTCATCATGGCCACCGCCAAGGCCAGCGCCCCGGTGTCGTCCAACAGCATCAATCTCGTCAATAAATATAATGCATGGGGCTTGTTTTTTAGCCTGTTCAAACATATCTCGAACTCTTGATGCACCAACACCGACGAACATTTCGACAAAGTCTGAACCAGAGATAGAGAAAAAGGGAACATTGGCTTCACCTGCAACTGCTTTTGCTAGCAGTGTTTTACCCGTTCCTGGTGATCCAACTAATAGCGCACCACAAGGTATTTTTCCACCCAGCTTTTGGTACTTACTCGGATCTTTTAAGAAGTCTACAAATTCTTGGACGTCTTGTTTGGCCTCATCAACACCAGCAACGTCGTTGAAAGTCACTTTAACCTGGTCACCTTCAAGCATTCGGGCTCGACTTCGAGCGAATGACATGGGCCGACCACCGGCACCGCCACCACCTTGCATCTGCCTGAGAAACCAAAACCACAAGCCGATTAGCAACAACATGGGGAACCAACTGATGAAAATACTCATCAGAAGACTTTGCTGTTCTTCTGGCTGACCGCTGATCTCAACGTTGTTATTGATCAGCTCGCCCATGAGTGCATCATCTTGCAATGGCACCCAAGTGGAAAATCGGCTACCTGAATTGGTGATCCCTGAGATGTGCTGCATGTTATTTTTCTTAGAAACAACGACTCGGCTAACATCGCCTTGTCGTACTGAATTAACAAATCGTGAATATGGATATTCTTCGTAACCAGTTTGCTGTGGCGCCATGTTACTAAACACTAGCATTAGTAAAAAGCCGATACCTACCCAAAGTAACAAACTTTTTGTTTTATCGTTCACAGTCATCTCCTAGAATTCATCCACATTCCAATTACTTTAACACAATTGATAGCCTGACGACAATAGAAAGACCTCATTTGATTGAGGCCTTGATGATTTAGGTTTGATTTCTTGTACCTTTGTAAAGTTTGATCGGCAAAGATCTCTGAAATCAGCAAACTCTGACCCATGAAAAGCCTTACACAAGAAAGCCCCTTTAGGACGCAATAACTGAGCCAGCGTGTCAATGACTGTTGATAACAAATGATAGGTGTTCACTTGGTCTTGAAACGCATCACCCGTTAAATCAGGGGCCATATCAGACACGATCAGATCAGCTGGGCGATTCATGTGCTGTTTGATTTGCGACACAACAGCAGGATCGGTAAAGTCGCCTTGAATAAAATCACAACCCGCCACTGGCCGCATCATCAAACGATCACATGCCAGTAACTGCCCGTTACCCTTGATCTGTCGAGATAAGACCTGACTCCAGCCACCCGGCGCAGAGCCGAGTTCAACGACAACCATGCTGGGCTTAATTAAGCGAAAGCGCTCTTGGATTTCAAGCAACTTAAACGCAGAGCGGCTTCGATAACCTTGAGATCTTGCCAGTTTTGCATAGTAGTCTTGTCGTTCAGAATGATATTTCATAACTCAATGTATTTTTAATGGGCCCACTAGGACTCGAACCTAGGAC
>DLBP01000024.1 GCA_002480165.1 Proteobacteria bacterium UBA7821
ATGCCGTTGTAAACAGTATTTGGGAACGTGTGGATGTCAATCTCTTTTATAAGCATATCCCAGAATAGCTGGTTAACTTTCTGACGGTTATAACCCCAGTATATCCGAGAAATATACCGATCTAACAACTCTTGTAAATAAATAGCGATTCGATCAACGGTTGATAAATCCAACCGATCACTTGATCGAGGTACTGGAAAATCTTGACTAGTCATCACATCTAGCCATGGACTTTGGTAATGATTGATATATTTTTTTGAAGCTTCTCGTAAAACAGCATCATCCATTGAAGGATACTGGTCGCTAGTCGATAGTGCATGCAACCACGCAAGCTGTCGATTCTTTGATGGCAATATCTTCTTCACTGAGTTATACCTCCTAAATGAAGTATAGACTAACTTGGTAGCAATTTCTCGAATTGAAGCCATCAACGCTTAATGAGACACACTTATTGATAACCCACCAGGTCATTTAGAGCAATATCTAATACCAATTTGGTTGTGCTAGATGACAACCGTCAGCAGAGATTGACTGACTCAACCCACGCATTTTCATGGACCGTTTACTTTGACACCCGAAAGAATATCACATCACCATCTTGTACAATGTACTGCTTGCCTTCTAAACGCCACAAGCCCGACTCTTTTGCACCCGCCTCACCACTCTTTGCAATAAAGTCATCGTAACCAATCACTTCTGCCCGGATAAAATGCTTCATGAAATCCGTATGGATTTTTCCGGCTGCCTCAACAGCGTTCATGCCTGACTGTATGGTCCATGCACGGACTTCTTGCGGACCTGCAGTAAAATAACTTTGCAAATTCAATAATCGATAACCCGCTTGAATGAGTTGACTTAAACCACTCTCTTCAAGACCAAGCTCTTGAAAGAACAACTGTTTCTCAGAATGAGATAACTCAGACAACTCTGACTCTAGTTTTGCACACAGACACATGACGGCCTGGCCCTGCAAATGGGCCTTGAGCTGGTCAACATAGTCATTGCCTAACAGATCATCTTCTGCAACATTAGCCACGTAGATTACCGGTTTACTTGTAATCAACATCACCCCCTCAACCTGGCTTAGTCGCTGCTTCAGCTCATCATCAGCCAGACGAATAGGGCCTTTATTACCCAAGAACTCTTCAGCCTCAGCCAAAACAGACTCATTAAAAGCAGCCTGTTTGTCACCGGCTTTGGTTTGCTTTGCCCATTTTTGTCTGTGCTTAGCACACACGTCCATATCTGCCATCACCAATTCTAAATCAATGATCTCGATATCTCTCACTGGATCAACTGAACCATGGACATGCTGCACATCGGGATCATCGTAACAGCGGACCACATGAGCAATCGCTTGAGTCTCACGAATGTGTGACAAAAATTGATTACCAAGCCCCTCACCTTGAGCGGCACCCTTAACAAGACCTGCAATATCAACAAACTTGGTAGTCGCATGAATGACACGCTCTGGCTCAACAAGTGCAGCAATCTGATTGACCCGATCATCTGGAACCTCAACGATACCAACATTTGGATCTATTGTACAAAAAGGGTAATTTTCAGCAGCAACCTGACTACCCGTTAATGCACGAAACAATGATGATTTACCAACATTAGGCAAGCCAACAATACCACACTGAAATCCCATCTATTCTCCTTACTAACTAATTAGCGTGTATGTTTTCGACTGCGCGGTTAAAATCACCTGCAATTAAATCATCAGAAAATCTGGTGAACAAGTCAATAGCCGATGTGATCATCGCCACCTCAGATGAAGTTGGAGCGGTAAGGACATAACGCTCAACAGCCTGCTTACCCCGACCGATACCAAACCGAACTCTAGTAAAATCAGATTGTCCCAAATGATTCATCACACTCCGAATGCCATTATGCCCACCATGACCGCCAGACTGTTTGACCCTGACTGTACCTGGAGGGAAATCGAGCTCATCATGTAAAACCATAATTTTATCATGGCTAATGTTATAATAGTTAGCCATTAGTGATATATCACGGCCACTATCGTTCATGTAGCTCGAGGACTTAAATAACCAGATTCGCTTAGTAGACAACATCAACTGACAGCAACTGGCTTTTGAGTTAACCGCTTGCCGCCATGTCAAATCATGCTTGTCAGCCAGCGCGCTGACAGCCCAATAACCAACATTATGCCGTGTTCTCGCGTATTGATCACCAGGATTACCTAAGCCAACGATGAGTTGGAACTCTCTCATAATTCAGTCGTTGACTCACCACTTTCTGTATCACCAGCCTCGGTAGAAATAGCCTCTGAATCGGTTTCCTTCTGAGGCGAATTGATGGCAACAACAACGGGGTCGTTCTTAGCTAAGTCATGGTGATACAATGAAACATGATCAGGCAGTTTCACATCGGAAAGATGGAGTACCTGGCCTGCTTCTAAGTGGCTGATATCAACCGCTATAAATTCTGGCAAGTGACCAGGCAAACATTCCAACATCAGTTCAGTCATCGCATGATGAGCGATACCTTTTTGATTTTTGATGCCGATACAGTCTGCTTCACCGGTAAAATGAACTGGGATTTTAGCATGGATTTTTTTAGTGGATGACACTCGGTAGAAATCAAGGTGCGTGAATTCTGAACCAGTCACTTTTTTTTGCCAGTCTTTGATCAGAACTGACTCAACTTTACCGGCTATAGACAGCTGAATCACATGGCTATAAAACTCTGGATGAGACTGTATCTGATTGACTTGTTTTTCATCTAGCTCAATTAGCTGCTCAGGTTTGGATAAACCGTATAACACAGCCGGTATTTTTTTGGCTTTTCTCAGTCGATAACAAGCATTAGATCCCTTACTGGAACGTTTATTAGCGGATAATTTAAACTCAATTGACATAATCTACTCCTTGTCACTAAAGATGGAACTAATTGATTGACTGGTATGAATGCGACGAATGGCCTCAGCAAGTAGTGGGGATAGGTCTAAGGTGTTCACTTTGATTGTTATCGATTGTATTTTTTCTTCATTAGGAATACTATTCGTGATGATTAGTTCATCAATGGGTGAGGCATTCAAATTGTCAACCGCATCACCAGACAAAATGCCATGCGTGCAGTATGCAATGACTCGTTTAGCGCCCTTATCTTTTAGCACTTTAGCTGCTTTAGATAGCGTGCCAGCTGTATCAACAATATCATCAATCAGAATACAGTCTTTGCCGTCCACATCACCGATTATATTCATAACTTCTACACGATTTCGACCATAACGTCGCTTGTCGACAATGGCCAAATCAGCGCCTTTCAATCGTTTGGCAACAGCACGAGCTCTGGCAACCCCACCAATATCAGGGGAAACAACGACGCAGTCTTCACTATTTTCCATGTTACCGAAATGCTGAAGAAACACGGTTGAGCCATAGAGATTATCAACTGGCATAGAAAAAAAACCTTGTATTTGCTCTGCGTGCAAATCAACCGTTGCAATGTGATCAATTCGAACAGAACTCATCATGTCTGCAATCACCCGGGCTGAGATGGGAACTCGCGACGAACGCACTCGACGATCTTGTCTGGCATAACCAAAATAAGGCACGATCAAGGTTATTTTGGCTGCTGAAGCGCGTCTCATGGCGTCAGCCATGAATAAAACCTCAATCAGATTGTCATTAGGAGCAACGGTAGACTGAATGATAAATACTGACTTTCCACGAATATTTTCAAGTAACTCAACGCGTGTTTCAAAGTCACTAAAACGGTCAACCAATATTTTTCCAACTGGCACACCGAGAATGTTGGCCACAGAGTTAGTTAACCCCGGACTTGCGTTACCTGAAAAGACCATTAAGTCGTTAAGCTGCATTGTCATCTCATTTTTGAGTAGCTGGGGTGCCAGGATTCGAACCTGGGAATGCGGAGATCAAAACCCCGTGCCTTACCACTTGGCGACACCCCAATATAAACCACATTTTAACAATAAATCATGAAAAGTCAACCAATTTTATCAGATAGGCGCTTGTTTTTAGATTGACTTATCACGCTGTCGATTTATAATGAAAAAATAACTGGCTGGGAACATTATGGCAAAACTTTATTTCTACTATTCAGCAATGAATGCTGGTAAAACAACCAATCTACTTCAGTCCGATCACAATTATCGTGAAAGAGGCATGACCACATTGTTATTCACACCAGAACTCGACGACAGAAAAGCCGTTGGCATCATACGATCTAGGATAGGCATAGAACAGCGCGGCATCATCTTCAATAACCATGACAACTTATTCAACATTGTCCAAACCGCTTCTTTAGCACCCATTCACTGCGTGTTGGTGGACGAAGCACAGTTCTTAAGCCGCTACCAAGTTAAACAGCTAAGCCAGATCGTTGACACACTGTCCATTCCGGTCTTAGCCTATGGCATTAGAACCGATTTTCTTGGACACTTATTTGAAGGCAGCCAATCTCTACTGGCATGGGCTGATGAGCTAATTGAATTAAAAACAATTTGTGACTGTGGTCGAAAAGCCACCATGAATCTTAGAATCGACCAGCGCGGCAACCCGATTAAAAGTGGTAAAAAAATACAGATTGGATCCAATGAAAGCTATATTTCTAAATGCAGAAGATGTTTTTACAAAGCATTTAGAGATGATACTGCCGATAGCTATTCGTCATAAGAGAATATCCAAGTGACAAAGCCAAAGCACTGTGCTATACTAGTAGCTGTGTAAAGGGAGGCTCATTGACATGTTTGACAAAAAGTTTAAAAAAATGGTGGAAGACAGTATACCACAGCCAGTTATTGACGTGACCAAGACCGTTGAAACGCAAGTTAAAAGCTTCTTGCAGCGCAACCTCTCGAAACTGGATGCTGTGTCACAAACTGAATTCAAAAACCTAGCTAAATCCATCACTAAATTAGCCAAACGCGTGGAAGTACTCGAAGAAAAAGCAGGCATCACCAAAAAAGCAACTAAAACCAGCCAAACAAAAACTAAAAAGGCCCCCGCCAGTAAGCAAGACTGATGCTTGCACTATTAGGGTTACTTGCCCTCACCTCAAGTGACGCCACAGCCTATCACTTAGCCGACTTGGTGGAACTTGCTCACAAGCAGAGCAACACCACAGAAGAAAACAGACTAATGATAGAAAAAAGCCGGACCCAAACGCAATATGCACACAACAATCTAGGCCCATCCGCTTCACTCAACAGTCATTACAACCACCAGAGAAACATCGACAACAACACCAACCTAGATCCTTTCACGATTAACATGACTCTGTCACAGTCAATATACAACCCCAGCCTAAACCAACACATCACTCTCGCGGAACTCAAAGAACAGCAAGAACAATTAACAGCCCAGCATAAACAAGCCAGCAGCGATTTAGCCATCATCCAAAACTATCTTAGCCTATGCCTCTACCATCAGCTAATCACTTTACAGAACCACGAAAAAACACGATTAAACACGCTGCAAAAACAAGCCAGCTTGTCTAGCCAAGTTGGCATGACACCGCAACACGAATCTAAATTAGCAGAAGCCCGATTACTTGAGATTAAAAATAACATCCTCGAATCCCACCACCAAATCAGCAAAATCAGAGCAGAAACAGAATTCCAAACCAATGAAGCAATCGATACAATCTATGAATTAACAGAACAGCTACCCACGCTATCGCATGATCCAATCCAAACAACTCAAGAAATCATCGAATATGCCCTGGCAAATAACATCGAGCAGAAAGTTCACAGTGTATTAATCGAACAAGCCAAGGAAAACTTTTTGATAGAGCAATCTCAATACGCGCCAACGCTAGCAGCGACCGGACAAATTGATAAGCAAATAGGCCATAACAACCAATCAAGATCTGCTACAACAGCCACCTTCCAAATTGAAGGCTCACTACCGCTCTATACCCACGGGCGAAAAGAAATGGCACTGGAAGAGAAAGGCAATGCAATCAAACAACTCGAGCTGGCAGCCATTAATTCCCAAGCACAACTAACCAAAGACATCAAAATCACACACAACCGACTTCAAACAATCAACAGTCAAATGAATACCAATCAACATATAATCGCAGCCAGGCAAGCAACTTATGAGTCATACCTCGCTAGCTATGACCATGGCTTTACTAGCTTGCCAGACCTACTTCAAGAACAACAAGCTTTATTTCAGATACAGTACAAAAGTATAGAGGACGTTTACGATTACCTCTATCAAAGCGCACTATTATCTATGCTCATGGGCAAACTAGATCGGGAAACAGTTCAGCAAATTGACAGCCACCTGACCCAAGCCGTAAACTTAGACGATTTAATGATCTAGAAGCGCCTGCCTCAGAAGCAGGCGCACTAGGCTTATCTTTATTGCCTAACAGCGTCGATTAATTCAGAGAAAACCTCTTCTGACATAGCACCTGGAGATACGAGTACAGAATCCACCTGATCGACAGCGGCGATATAAAACATGGGTGTGGCAGCCAGATTTAAAGTGATGGCTAGCGCCTGATTCGCCTCAACAAAACTCTTCATGTCGGGTGAATTGGCTAGAGAAACCCATTCTTGACTGAATCGGTTAGCTTTAACAATTTCACTAACTCGGTTTTTATCCATCACCCTTTTCTCCGCTGCGAATGCATTGGACAAATCTTGATAGGCAGTATCACTAAATGATTTGGCAGCGTAAGCCATTTGTGAGGCAAAGCGAGAACCCTCTCCAAACATAGGCAATGGACGAGACACTACTAACACGTCTGGATTTTTGGCGAGCACCTCATGCATGACTGGAATCATTGAACGGCAAGCGCCGCAATTGTAATCAAAAAATTCGGCTATCACCACTTTGGGGTTTTCTGTATTACCGGTTAAAATAACCCCTTTTTTTGCAGAAAAGACTTCATCAAAATGATCAGCAACGGCCTGAGAGGCTTCTTTTTCCATCCGCTGCTCTTCAAGCTGTCGATACTTGATCAGAGCATCATAAATTAATTTGGGCTGCTGCTCTATCACCTGCTTGACGGTATCAGCCATACTGCCAGTGGCAGCATCAGCATGCAATATAGAACACAAACAAAGAAGACCATACAATACATTAAAACGACGACTCATAAACACCTTAATCAAATATTACCAATACAACAATAACCCAATCCAACAACATATTCAAGACATTTAAACACCGCCAAACGGCGTCTTTTTCCTACAAAAAAACACTAGAATGACTGATTACATTGACCTTGTGTTATTTGCTATGATTAGAAGTATTTGTGAATTGTGAGTCCGAACTTGTCAAACCAAAGCCTGACAAACCTGAACACAGTCTTTAGTTTTCGTCCCTTTGAGGAAATCATTAGGCCTTTTTGTCTTAACCGATTCTTAAATATCGAAGATGAAATCAAAGCAATAGAAAAAAATAACCACAAGCTAACTGTTGTAATTGGGGATGAAGGGTCAGGGAAAACTTGTTTGTCTTTTCATCTAACCAGTTCTAACAAAACGCATGCATACCGAGTTGTGTGTAGTAATGGTACAAAAATTGCTAATATTGCAAAATTTTGTTTCAACCAAATTAACATCCCACCATTCCAAAACACCGACTCACCATCAGATTTATTGCTTAAACTGTGTGATTACCTAAAGGAAAACAACCGACCACTCCATTTAGTACTTGATCAAGCAGATAAGCTTCCCTTAGAGACACTCGCAGGCATTCTCCATGTCCAAAATAATTGTAGCGGTGATTTGAAATTTGTACTCATTGGTAACAGTACATTGGAGAAAAAACTCACCCAAATAACCAAGTCTGAGCAAGCACCAACGCACACAGTGTTCACCATTAAACCACTTAACTTTGTGCAGACCCGATCATTTATTCAAGACTCTATATACAACGCATCCAATGGCCAGTTTACCAAAGCATGCCCATGGTGGATTGTATACAAAGTCTATCGATTATCTAAAGGTAATCCTAGGAAGATCAACGAATACTGTACCACTGACGTTATGCATTTCCTGGACAAGCACCATCAGAGCCCGCAAAAGACAAACAACTCACTGTGGCTGATTGTGACATTGCTCGTGATAACAGGGGCGATCGCCTTCCAAGCAAACCTTTTCCAAAAGGATGATACGCTAACTGTCACCAGCCTTGAATCCACACCAGTTGTTCATGACCACCAACAAGAAATATTGGCATCAAATAGCAGCGACACGATAACCATAATCGATTCGGTAGCACCTGTTGTTGAGGCCATCTCAATAGACACACAATTAATCCAGCCACCTGTTAACCAAACAGCGATTGATTTGAGTATCACTCACTTACAGGATGACATCAACCAAAGCAAAGCGATAGAACAGGCAGACCAAGCGCCTTTAGCAATAGAATTTCCAGAAAAAATTAACAATGCCCTGTATACGATCCGACTGGTCAACGCGACAGACACTTCAATGCTCAAACGATTATATAGCAGTCTCAAGGAAAAAGGGTTTCCGGTATCGATTCACCCATCGGAGCAAGACCAGTCGCAAGCCTTCTCATTGAATCTTGGCATCTACACAAAACCGGCTGATGCAAAACATCTCATCAAAAAGCTTGGCTTAAATGATGCAGAAATTATTCAGATACAATAAGAATCATGTTATCTTAAGAATTATCGATGAGGACTATTCATGAGGCATTTATCAACTGTCGACCGATTGATACAAGGCATATCTTTCGTATCTCAAACAAAAATAGACACTGACGCAGAGGATTTATTGTTTGAGTACCATCCAGAGTATGACCAAACATTGTCCGCTGCCGACAAACAAACAGCAGGACGGCTGATGCGCGTCAACCACTGTGGCGAAATCTGTGCACAAGGACTTTACTTTGGCCAGGCACTCGGCGGCTATCAACAGCACATCATTGATGAAATGAATCAGAGCGCACAAGAAGAAAAAGACCACTTTAATTGGTGCCTAAAACGACTAGAACAGTTACACAGCCAGCCCTCTCGGTTAGCAGCAATCTGGTATATGTCTTCCGTCTGTATCGGTTATACTGTAGCCCGCTGTGGCGATAAACATTCGCTAGGATTTTTAGAAGAAACCGAACGACAAGTTAGCGAACACCTGATTGAGTACTTGAACTACCTGCCTGAAGATGACTTAAACAGTCGACTAATTATGGAAAAAATGTACGCCGACGAAGTCGGCCATTCAGAGAAGGCCCGCCAGCTAGGAGCAAGGCGGTTATCAATGCTTGAGTCAGTGACAATGAAAATAACCGCATGGGTAATGAAAGCAATCTGCTATTAGAGCAATCAAGCCATCTCAAACTTGTATTCAACTGAAAGAATAACGTACTCATCCTGGCCTTGAGGGGTGATTACTTCAAAGCTATCATCGACAAATTTACCAATGGCAGCTTTAGCGACTGGCGAACTGTACGATAACTTACCACTTGAAACATCAACTTCATCTTCACCAACAATCGTGAAAGTAAGCGGCTTACTAGTCTCAACATTCTCAATGGTAACCAGCGACCCAAAAATAACCTTACCTTCATTTTTTAGAGATGATATATCGATCACATCAGCCGTCTGCAATTTTGATTGAATAGCCGAAATTTGCATATCAATCGAATCCTTCTCTCGAACAGACTCTTGGAAGTCTGCATTTTCTTTGA
The DNA here is from genome assembly GCA_002480165.1 of Proteobacteria bacterium UBA7821. Classification (GTDB taxonomy): domain Bacteria; phylum Pseudomonadota; class Gammaproteobacteria; order Comchoanobacterales; family Comchoanobacteraceae; genus UBA6594. The sequence goes on from DLBP01000024.1 coordinate 9,669, forward strand.
GGTCACCATTTTTTCTGGCCTGGTGTATCGCCTCGATGACATCTGGTAGACGGGCTTTTAATTTATTCATCTTATCGTGTAACATTAGCTTGCCTGCTAAGGTCATTGGGTTTTTTGTCAGCGTAACCATTAGAAATCTCCCTTATACAAAAACTCATGCAATTCTTGGGGCAATAAGCCAGTGACAGCTGTTGATAATGCCTGCAGTGCCTGCTTTTCAATTTGCCGAACCCGCTCAACAGAAATACCAAACCGGTCGGCCAACACCTTTAGCTTCTCTTTACCTTCATCAGACAGCCACCGAGCAACGACAATGGCCTGTGATCGCTCATCTAGATTGCACAGCGCTTTTTTCAGAGCAGACATCGCCAAACGCTTTGTCTCACTTGTCTCAAGGGCAACATCTGGTGACGTGGAACGATCGGCCACTAAAGCAGTTACCGTACCAGAAGCCTCTCCCTCTACCGGTTCATCACCAGCATAAACTAAATCGGAAGTCAAAATTCGATATTCGCTTTCACGAACATCCCTGGGCTTGACACCGTGCGCCTGTGCAATCATTCCAACTTCATCTTCTGTCAAGTACTGTTTTCTTCTACTGTTCAGACTCGAGCGTAACTTAAAAAACAACTTTAGCATGGGTTTGGTAGTGACCGTCTTAACAATACGCCAGTTTTTCGTGATGTAATCATGTATTTTAGACTTAATCCAAAATAGAGAAAATGTTGCCAACCTAGCTCCCTTGTTGGGATCAAAGCGTTTAACGGCCTCCATCAACCCAACATTGCCCTCCTGAACCAAATCGGCTAACGCCAACCCGTAACCCATGTAACCTTTAGCCACATAAACCACATATTTCAAATGAGAAAGAACCATTTTTCGTGCACAATCGACATTGCCTGTTTTTTTATAATCGTCAGCCAACGCTCTCTCTTCTTCCTCAGTAAGGGGAGCAATTTGATTCACCCAGTTGATGTAGCCCTCTAGGCTTGCAACTGGCTGTAATTTTTGACTGGTTAATAGGTTTTTCATACCGTTGTGTTTCTCCTATTTTCAATACAATAGTATATCAAAAAAAATCATTAGTTTCAACTACTCTTAATATATCTAAGGATTCTATTGTTTTTTTCAAGTAGCCTGTGTTATTTTGTTGACAATATGGTAAGCATTTTCAAACTAAAATGATTCTTTTTAACTTATGGTAATGGACATACTCTACGCCTTTCTCTTCTATTTGCCCATTTCATTTCTGTCTTTGGCGACCCTCTGTTTGTCAGTTTGGGGGCTCATACTCATGCTACGCCGAGTGCTCATGATACAAAACCAATATCGCCAAGCAAGCATTTTTGCCATAGTCACCCTTCTTGCGTATGGTTTATTGGCCACATTAAAGTCATCGGACATCGCCTACGCCTTTCTCATCTATTTGCCCACTTCGAGCCTGTTTTTGTTAAGCCTGACTTTGCCTATTTTTGGAGTAGCACTGATGCTACACCATGTGCTCGCGATACAAAGTCAATATCCCCAAGCAAGCGCTTTTTTCCAAGAATACGCCATCGTTTCCCTTCTTTGGTATAGTCTAGTGCTCGTGTTAGAGCCTGCCGCACTAGGCTTTTGGTGGGCCCACGCCACCCCATTTATACTCAGCTCTATCAAAATGTTATACTCTGAAGCGACCTCACAACTCAGGACTAGCTTGGCATCGATCTTATTGTTCACAATGAGTGTTCTAGCAAACAATATCAATAGCCTACTGGGGTTTTGGCCCAGCCCAATCACGCTTACAGCAAGCCTGTATTGTGCATATCTACAACTGTCGTGGCTACTCTGCCTCTACACCTCTTCAAAAATAACCGGG